>NZ_JAWOWF010000042.1:0-14243 GCF_033340295.1 Vibrio sp. 1401 | reverse complement strand
CCAGAATTGCAGCTACAATACTCGGAGCCAGAAACGTACCAGTTTCAAGAAACATATCCGCCAGAGTTGGAAGCTCCAAACCTGGAAGATGTTCAAAGGCTATTAAGTCAGCTTGAAGCAAGCAACCCAGTGGCTGAGTTGGATATTGATAGTATTCTTGAACAAAATACGATTGATATTGCAGCAGAGATAAAAGCGGCTGAGCCTGAGGTACAAACCTTTAGTGAGGTGCCTGAGCTTCAGGGTGTTGAGGAAATACAGGACTGGGTGATTGATGAGCCAGTTTTTGAGGAAGCTCAACCAGAGGTGGATGAACCTCACGCAGTGATCGAACAAAGTATCAATATAGAATCGAACGTCGATACTGAACTCGAAACACAAGCAGATTCCGATATACCAACGGCCTGGGAGAGTACGAAGCGAAGTGAGGACTTCCAAGTTCTTTACTTTGATGTGAATGGTGTCACGTTTGCTGTACCTCTTGATGAGTTAGGTGGTATTCATCGCATTAGCGAGCTTAACCATTTGATAGGAAAACCCGCCTGGTATTTGGGGCTACAAACAAATCGCGAGCAACAGTTTGATGTCGTCGATACCGCGAAATGGGTGATGGCAGATAAGCTTCGTGATGATAGCTATAAAGATAACTACCAATATGTCGTCATGCTTGGTGAGAGCATGTGGGGGTTGGCCAGTAACCAATTAATGGGGACTGAAACGCTTAATATCGACAAGGTTCGCTGGCGTGAGCAGGCGGGTAAACGCCCTTGGCTAGCGGGCATGGTAAAAGAAAAAATGTGTGCCTTAATTCATGTCCAGGCGCTCATTGACATGCTAAACGCCGGTTTAGATGTCAAATCACTGAATTAGATTTAAGTCGGGAACGACATTAACGAGGATTAACTATGTCTCAAGCTTTTGAAGTAGAAGTGAAGAAAGATGCATCGAATGACGAAGTTCTTCAGTGGGTGACGTTCCAGCTAGAAGAAGAAACGTACGGCATCAACGTAATGCAAGTTCGTGAAGTACTTCGTTATACTGAAATTGCCCCTGTTCCAGGTGCACCAGATTATGTACTTGGTATCATCAACCTACGCGGTAATGTAGTTACTGTTATCGATACACGTTCACGTTTTGGCCTGATGGAAGGCGAAGTCACCGACAACACTCGTATTATTGTGATCGAGTCTGAGCGTCAAGTGATTGGTATCTTAGTAGATAGCGTGGCAGAAGTCGTTTATCTGCGTTCTTCTGAAATTGATACGACGCCTTCAGTTGGTACCGACGAGAGTGCGAAGTTCATCCAGGGTGTGAGCAACCGTGACGGCAAGCTTCTTATCCTTGTGGATTTGAACAAGCTGCTAACAGATGACGAGTGGGACGAGATGGCTCACCTTTAATGGCTGAATGATGATGGCTGAAGAGACTCTTTTATCTGCCCCATTCCTTGCGGGTGGCGTTGCTTTTATCGTGTTGGTATTGGTTGTTTTGCAACTGCGGATTCGCTCGGGGTTACAAAAGCAGTTAGATCAACAACGAGCTCAATCTCGACACGCAGATAAAGAAGTGCAAAAGTTGAGTAAGCAGTTACTCGAAGTGCGCTCGGTTGTTGTTGGTCTTGGGCAAAAAGTGACGGAGCAACAGGACATTATTCAGCACTTAAACGAGAGAATTCGCGAACTCGAACACGCTGATACTGATGGCCGCTTGTACAGTCGCGCTTCTAAAATGGTACAGCTTGGCGCTGATATCAACGAGCTGATTGAAGAGTGCGAACTACCAAAAGCCGAAGCTGAGTTGATGCTTTCACTGCAGAAGAAACTGGCGGGGAAAGAGAAGATTCCACCATTAAGTGGTCAGCCATCAGATGACGCAGAATATCCAACGCGTGGACGTCGTCGACGCTAAAGGTTATCAAGCGATAAAAAAGAGGCGTTATTACGCCTCTTTTTTTGTTTTTAGCCGCTAATGCTCTTCTTAAATACAACCCTAGATAACCTTCAGTCGATCTTGCTCTTAGCTCTGGCCTCTCAAATTCAAAATGAGCGCTTATAACTACTTATAGTTAATTTTATTAAAGTGTGATGATTAATTAACAAAAATACATGAACTTACATGTAACCTAGCCCTCTTATCCTGTTTTGTCATAACTAAGCTGTGCTAATATATCGGCTCGTTCATTTTTTAGTTGAAGCTCTATGTTAGAAGTGTCTAACCTGACAGCAATCCGTGATGAAAGGGTTCTGTTTGAAAACCTGCAGTTTGAAATTAAGCCTGGTGAATTGGTCCAGATCGAAGGGCGTAATGGTACTGGTAAAACTACATTGCTACGGATTGTGACAGGGTTAGGTGATAGAGAAGAAGGTGTCATTAAATGGAAAGGCGAAGAGGTTGAAAAATCTCGTGATGTTTTCCATCAAGATCTGCTTTTCTTAGGACATCAAACAGGAGTGAAACGAGAGCTTACCGCATTAGAAAACTTACGTTTTTATCAATCTATTCAAAATAATCGCTCTTCAGACGAAGAAATCTTCATCGCTTTAACTCAAGTAGGATTAGCTGGTCGAGAAGATGTGCCTGTAGCACAGCTTTCCGCAGGTCAGCAACGACGAGTCGCATTGGCAAGGTTATGGCTCAGTAAGCAAATTTTATGGATTTTAGATGAGCCGTTGACTGCCATTGATAAGCAAGGCGTCAAGGTGCTTGAATCTTTGTTCGCAAGTCATGCTGATAATGGCGGTATTGTTGTGTTGACGACGCATCAAGATATGTTTGCGGACAGCCCGAAACTTAGAAAAATAAAGCTGGGTGACTGATATGATTTCCTCGATGACCACCATCATTCGTCGTGAGCTCCTAATCGCATTTCGCCGTCAGGCAGACATTCTGAACCCGTTGTGGTTCTTTATTATTGTCATTACTCTCTTTCCTCTGAGTATTGGACCAGAACCTAATTTGTTAGCACGTATTGCAGCGGGCATCGTTTGGGTTGCCGCATTGCTGTCCGCCTTATTATCATTAGAGCGTCTATTTCGTGATGATTTTCAAGACGGTGCACTAGAACAAATGATGCTAATGCCGATTCCATTGCAACTTGTAGTGGTTTCAAAGGTCATAGCACATTGGTTGTTAACAGGGTTACCTCTGATTTTAATTAGCCCATTATTGGCGGTTTTACTTTCGCTCGACTTCAATACTTGGCTATCGGTTGTATTAACCTTGATGATCGGTACACCAACACTAAGTTTTATTGGCGCCATTGGTGTGGCGTTGACTGTTGGGTTGCAAAAGGGTGGCGTTCTTTTGAGTTTGCTTATTCTTCCGCTCTACATCCCAATTTTGATTTTCGCAACATCGGCAATTGATGCTGCCGCACTCGGTATGGCGTATAACGGTCAACTAGCGATTTTAGGTGCGATGCTAATTGGGGCGATGACATTAACGCCTTTTGCCATCAGTGCCGCATTGCGAGTTAGTGTTAACTAACTCAATAAAGTGCCAATGAAGCGGCGCTTGATCAAAGAATTATTATTAAAGCACTGCTACGGTCTCAACCCTTTAGACAGTGTCCCTGAAGTAAGAGTGAGAACAAAACATGTGGAAATGGCTACATCCTTATGCCAAGCCAGAAGCAGCTTATCGTTTGAGTGGTAAGTTTCTGCCTTGGTTTTCTGTATTGGCCCTCGTATGCTTATCGGTTGGTACGGTTTGGGGGCTTGCATTTGCGCCTTCAGATTACCAACAAGGTGACAGTTTCCGAATCATCTACATTCATGTCCCATCAGCTATTTGGTCTATGGGCGTTTATATGTCGATGGCGATCGCTGCATTTATTGGCCTAGTATGGCAAGTTCGCCTATCTGATATGGCGGCACTTGCGATGGCTCCGATTGGTGCAGTATTTACTTTTATTGCTCTACTTACAGGTGCTGTTTGGGGCAAGCCTATGTGGGGCACTTGGTGGGTATGGGATGCCCGTCTTACATCTGAATTGATTCTTCTATTTCTCTACCTTGGTGTGATTGCGCTTTACCATGCGTTTGACGATCAAAAAACCGCAGCAAAAGCTGCTGGTATTTTAGCGATCGTAGGCGTAGTAAACCTACCTATAATTCACTTTTCCGTGGAATGGTGGAACACGCTTCATCAAGGTGCGACGATCACGAAATTTGAGCAACCTTCTATTTCATCCGACATGCTTTGGCCGTTATTGCTGAACATCTTTGGCTTTGCGTTCTTCTTTGGTGCCGTGACGATGGTCCGTTTTCGTAACGAAATCATCAGTAAAGAAAGTCACCGCCCCTGGGTGCGCAAACTCGCAACAGAACAAACTCAGTGAGGTAACTGATTATGCATTTTGAATCTCTGAGCGACTTTTTTGCCATGGGTGGCTACGCATCATACGTATGGAGTGCGTTTGGTATTACTTTCTTATCCATGCTGATTCTTCTGATCACTAGCCTTCGCCGCGGTGATGCATTATTGAAAGAAGTGAAAGCAAAAATTGACCGTCAAGCTCGTATCGACGCAGCGAAGAACATGGAGAACACCTTATGAACCCGAGACGTAAAAAGAGGCTAGGTATTGTACTAGCGATCTTTATCGGTATTAGTGCCACCATTGGTTTGATACTTTATGCGCTTAACCAAAATATGGACCTTTTCTACACTCCAACGGAATTGGTTAATGGTAAGCCAGATGGCACCAAGCCAGAAGTAGGCCAGCGTCTGCGTATCGGTGGAATGGTGGTTGTGGGCTCAGTTCGTCGAGATCCTAATTCTTTGAAAGTGAGTTTTGACCTGCACGATGTCGGTCCGAAAGTGACGATTACCTATGACGGTATTCTTCCTGACTTGTTCCGCGAAGGGCAGGGTATTGTTGCTCAAGGTGTACTGAAAGATGCCACGACAGTTGAGGCATTTGAGGTCCTAGCGAAGCACGATGAAGAATACATGCCACCAGAAATTGCAGAAGCGATGAAGAAAACGCATGAACCGCTTCAATACAGCACCGAACAGAAACAAGGAAGCGGCCAATGATTGCTGAAATCGGTCACTTTGCTCTCATTCTTTCGCTTGCAATGGCTGTGCTGTTGAGCGTATTGCCATTGTGGGGAGCATCGAATAATAACACCATGCTCATGAACACAGCGCGACCGCTATCTTGGTCTATGTTCCTGATGCTGTTGTTCTCTTTCGCCATTTTATGTTGGGGATTCTATACCAACGACTTCACGTTACAGTATGTAGCGAGCAACTCGAATAGTCAGCTTCCTTGGTACTACCGTTTAACCGCAGTATGGGGTGCGCACGAAGGTTCACTGTTGCTATGGGTTTTAATCCAAGCTGCTTGGACTGTCGCTGTAGCGACGTTTAGTCGTGGTATGCCGCAAGAGTCGGTTGCACGTGTACTTGCTGTTATGGGCATGATCTCAGTAGGTTTCCTACTGTTTATCATCCTAACGTCAAACCCATTCCTACGTACGTTACCGTTCTTCCCGGTTGACGGACGTGACTTGAACCCTCTGCTTCAAGATCCTGGTTTGATTGTTCACCCGCCAATGCTTTACATGGGCTATGTTGGTTTCTCGGTTGCATTCTCTTTTGCGATCGCATCCCTAATGACCGGACGCCTTGATACGGCTTGGGCTCGTTGGTCTCGTCCTTGGACAACCGCAGCGTGGGTATTTTTAACACTTGGTATCGCACTAGGTTCTTGGTGGGCTTACTACGAACTTGGCTGGGGTGGCTGGTGGTTCTGGGACCCAGTAGAAAACGCATCATTCATGCCTTGGTTAGCGGGTACCGCATTAATGCACTCTCTTGCCGTGACAGAAAAACGCGGCACATTTAAAGCGTGGACGGTACTATTGGCAATCTCTGCATTTTCGTTGAGTTTGTTGGGCACCTTCTTAGTCCGTTCCGGTATTTTAGTATCGGTGCACGCGTTCGCGTCTGACCCGTCGCGCGGTATGTTTATTCTAGGCTTCCTCGTTTTCGTTATCGGCGGCTCTTTATTGCTGTTTGCCGTAAAAGGGGCAGCAGTGCGTGTACGAGGTAACTTCGACTTAGTCTCACGTGAAAATGCGCTCTTAGCCAACAATGTATTACTTATCGCCGCTCTTGTTGTGGTGTTAGTGGGGACACTGTTGCCGCTCGTACACAAGCAGCTTGGTTTGGGGTCGGTCTCTATCGGTGCGCCATTCTTTGACATGCTATTTGCGTGGTTAATGATGCCATTTGCTTTTCTGCTTGGTATTGGTCCTCTTATTCGCTGGAAGCGAGACAGTTTATCTAAACTTGTGAAACCAATGCTCGTTTCAGGTGTGCTTGCTTTCGCTTTGGCCGCGCTATGCGTGTACCTGTTTGCCGATTTCTTCTCAACCATGGCTTACATTGGTTGGGTGATGGCGATTTGGATTATTGCGATGCATGGCTTTGAATTGTACGAGCGTGCAACGCACCGTCATAGCTTTAGTGAAGGTGTTCGCAAGCTGCAACGTAGCCACTGGGCAATGATGTTGGGTCATGTTGGTCTGGCGGTATCTGTTATCGGTATTGCGATGGTACAGAACTACAGCATCGAGCGAGATGTACGTTTAGCACCTGGCGAACACTTCCAAATTCAAGGTTATGATTTCTACTTCTCAGGCTTGCGTGATAAAGATGGTCCAAACTACGATGGCTACATCGCAGACTTTGAGATCACACATGATGGCAAATACGTGAATACGCTTCACGCAGAGAAGCGCTTCTACCGTACGGCTAAGTCTATGATGACTGAAGCAGCCATTGACCGTGGTATTAGCCGCGACCTATACATTGCAATGGGTGAACGTTTAGACGACAACCGATCTTGGGCTGTTCGTATTTACTATAAACCGTTCGTTCGTTGGATTTGGGCTGGCTCTTTGATTATGGCATTAGGCGGCGCACTAGCGATTTCTGATAAACGCTACCGCTTCCGTAAATCGCCGAAGAAAAATGCGAAGTCAAAAGAGCAGGAGGCATAACATGAATAAGAAAATCTTATTTATTCCGCTTGTCGCTTTCATGATTCTAGCGGGCATTTTCGCAACCCAATTAATGCGTAACCAAGAGGGCGATGATCCAACTAAATTGGAGTCGGTTTTGGTTGGCAAGCCAGTTCCTGAGTTTCATTTAGAAGACCTGGCTGAGCCTGGAAAACAGTACGACCAATCAATTTTTAAAGGTGAACCGTTGCTCTTGAACGTTTGGGCAACGTGGTGCCCAACGTGTTATGCAGAGCATAAATACCTAAACGAATTGGCGGGTAAGGGCGTTAAGATCATCGGTATGAATTACAAAGATGATCGTAATAAAGCAATAGGTTGGCTGAATGATCTCGGCAACCCGTACTTGATCAGCCTATTTGATGGCAGTGGTATGCTTGGCCTTGACCTTGGCGTTTATGGTGCTCCAGAAACATTCATTATTGATGCAAATGGTGTGATTCGCTATCGCCATGTAGGGGATGTAAACCCACGTAATTGGTCAGAAACACTGGAGCCGCTTTACAACAAATTGGTTGAGGAGGCGAAGCAATGAGAAAGCTAATTCTTGCCGTTTTTGCTGCGATGACATTATCTCTTGCTGCTCATGCGGCCATTGAAGTGTACGAGTTTGATAATTTGGAACAAGAACAGCAGTTCAAAGAGTTAAGCCATACGCTCCGTTGCCCTAAATGTCAGAACAACACGATCTCGGATTCTAACGCTGAACTTGCTCAGGACTTACGCCATAAGGTGTACGAAATGACCAAAGAAGGTAAGTCCAAAGATGAGATTGTTGATTACATGATCGCCCGTTACGGTAACTTCGTGACTTACAACCCACCATTTACGGTCGCGACTGCGATTTTGTGGCTAGGGCCACTCGCTGTAGTACTGGGTGGTTTTGGTTTGATTGTGCTGCGTAGCCGTAAATCTAAAGTTAAGGCAAAAGCGAGCAGTGACGAGCAATGGGATGAGCAAAAAGAAGCTCGTTTAAAAGCATTGCTTGAAGAAGAGAACAACGGAGATAAGAAGTAATGACACTATTTTGGATTTCCACCGTTGTTCTCACGCTTATTGCTTGTGCGCTGGTGGCTTTGCCGCTGCTTAAACAAAAAGCGAACAATGATGATGTGTTACGCGATGAGCTTAACAAGGCATTTTATAAAGACCGACTATCTGAGCTTGCAGAAGAAACTGACGAAGGTCTAGTTGAAAGTGAAGACGAACTGATTTCTGATCTAAAGCAATCACTGCTTGACGATATCCCTGGTGATAAAGCGCAAAAAGAAACTAAGGTTTCTCCAATCGCGGTTTTAGTTCCATCGGTAATTCTGACGGTGGTGCTGAGCTATGGTTTGTATTATAAATTTGGCGCGTCAGACGATATTGTTCAATGGCAAGAAGTGTCTGCAAATCTACCTGAGTTATCGAAAAAGCTGATGTCGGCTTCTTCTGAGCCGCTGAGTGACGATGAAATGGCGGATTTGACCCTTGCCCTTCGAACTCGCTTACATTACCAGCCGGAAGACTCGACAGGTTGGTTACTGCTAGGTCGTATTGCGTTAGCAAATCGTGATGTCACCACAGCTATCGATGCGATGGAAAAATCGTACCGCCTAGAGCCAAAAGATCCTGATGTGATGTTGGGTTATGCACAAGCTCTGATGCTGTCTCAAGAGGAAATGGATCAAGCGACGGCTCGCTCATTACTCGGCAAGCTGATGCAGCAAGACTATGTCGATCTGCGTGTGTTTTCTTTGTTAGCGTTCGATGCGTTTGAGCGTCAAGACTTCCCGGCAGCCATCAAGTACTGGGGAATCATGCAGCAAATGATTGGTCCAGAAGATAGTCGCTACGAGATGTTGTCACGCAGTATTGAGAGTGCTCGTAAGCAAATGGGCGAAGCGGTTTTACCGGATAAGAGTGTAGCTGTGACAATTAATGTGGCACCAAATGCTCAGTTGGATCCAAACGCAGTTCTGATTGTGTCAGTACATCGTTCAGATGGCTCTCCAATGCCTGTGGCTGCTGCTCGTTATCCGCTAGGTACTTTCCCTCGCACAGTCGTATTAGATGATGGCAATGCCATGATGCAAGGGCAAAAGTTATCTTCACTCGATAAGCTAATCGTCCGTGTGCGTGTAGATTCTGACGGTAACGTAGCAACGCGTGATCAAGATTGGCACGGAGAAAGTGACGTCGTTGAATTTGGCGCACCAGTAGAAGTGACCATTGATCAGCAGTATTAATTGTTAACATCTGTCTCTGAAACATGACAACGAGGTAGAGTCAGTTGCCTTTAGTGGTATGACTCTAAACGATCGAGTAGAATACCGAAGGCCAGCGATTGCTGGCCTTTATTTATTCCCATATCTGAGTCATCTTTACTATGTATCCTGCTCAACATACGTACAATGGTTAATCGGGGTGACTTAGGTACATTAATAGTCGTTATGGAAAATAAAATGTATAACAAGGGTAAATCTACCTTCTTGTTGCTGTTAGCCGTTGGACTGGTTGGCTGTTCAAGTGCGCCTGATGAAGCAGTAACAGGACAAGAAACAAATCAAACGACTTCTGATGTGTATGACCCGTTGGAAGGCTTTAACCGAACCATGTGGGAACTCAACTACGAATATTTAGATCCGTATTTGGTTCGTCCTGTATCACTTGCGTATGTAGAATACACGCCAGTTCCTATTCGTTCTGGTATCGCTAACTTCTTATCGAACTTAGATGAGCCAGCAAGCATGGTTAATAACTTAATCATGGGTAATGGTACGAAAGCCGTGGACCACTTTAACCGTTTTTGGATTAACTCGACGTTCGGTATTTTCGGTTTATTCGATATTGCAAGTGCCGCGGGTATTACGAAGTACGACGAGAAAGCGTTCAGTGATGCAGTAGGCCACTATGGTGTTGGAAATGGTCCTTACTTCATGGTTCCAGGTTATGGTCCGTATACCTTACGTGAAGTGACAGATACCGTAGATAGTACGTATTTACCCCTCTCTTATCTCAACTTCTGGGCGAGTTTGGGAAAGTGGGCGTTTGAAGGAATGGAGAAGCGTGCTTTATTAGTACCGCAAGAAGCGCAGCTAGACTCGTCGCCGGATCCATATATTCTAACTCGCGATGTTTATATCCAGCGTCAAAACTTTAAAGCAGAAGTTGAAACGGTAGAAGAAGTTAACATCGAAGAAGAAGAGTATTTAGATGAATATCTAGAAGACTTTTAAGCGTTGTTCTTCACAATAGAGAAATGAAAAAAGGCTTAGCTGATGCTAAGCCTTTTTTGTATTTTGCAGCTTGGTTAGAAACGGTAGTTTGCTTGAACACCGATTAGCCAAACATTACCCGTAGTTTCGCCTACAAATTGGCCACCGACTTGTTCTGCAGTGTCGTCTGACTTGTAACCACGAGACTCAACGATTGGTGCGTCTTTCGCAAAAATATAGGTGAAGCCAGCGTCTAGGCTGAAGTCTTTCGTCCAATCGTACGTTGCGCCAATACTTAGCCAAGTGCGGTCAGTTTCTGGAATAGTGATCGTACGGTTTTTGTCGCTTACCGCTGAAGTATCGTATGCAATACCAGTGCGTAGCGCTAGCTTAGGATCAAGCTGGTAAGTGGCACCAACAGCAAAGCGATAGTTGTCTTCCCAGTTTTCTACTTTAACCATATGCGTGCCAGCAGTATCTAGACGTGCTTCCAATTTCTCGAAAGAGCTCCAATCCGTCCAGTTAACGCTTGCGTGTAATGCAAGTTGGTCTGTTACTTGGTGGAAGCTTGCCAACTCAGCTGTTGCAGGCAGGTTTAGATACATGTAGCCGTTGTCGCGTTCAGAAGTACCGAAGCCAAAACCAAGACCTTCAGCATGGCCTTCAAGCTTCAGTTCAACTTCAGATTTGTACGCGAATCCGATACGGTTATTTTCATTGATCTGCCATGCTGTACCAACTTGCCAGCCCCAAGCGGTATCGTCACCTTCCATGTATTTTAGAGCGGTACCTTGAGGAACACTGATTGGTTGATTAGTTTCAGGATTTAACCCTACAACGTTATTCTTAGGAGCTGCTGCGCCAAAGCTGCCTTCGCCGATGATGTAACGGATACCACCACCAACGCTGATCGATTCATTGACTTTGTAAGCTGCGTTTAAGTTCGCTTCCATTGTCGTTACGCTTGCTTCATTACCGAAGTGCGAGGCACCAAAGCCTTTACCTAAATCGGTTTCCATGCCGTAGTTGGTGCCAAATGCCAAACCAATCGCGAATTTCTCATTATATTGGTGTGATAGGTAGAAGTTTGGAATGATTGCATCATGTGCGAAGTCATCTGAAGATGCAGAAGAAGTGCTACCGTGGAAGTTTACATCACCTTCAATATCAATATTTGGGTTCACATAGATTGCACCAACGGACACTTGAGTGCCTTCCAAATAAGTTAGCATTGCTGGGTTACGCCATTGTGCACTTGCGTTGTCAGCCATTGCAGCTTCACCAGCATATGCTCGACCTAGGCCTGTCGCAGAATATTCAGCAAGTTGGAAACCTGCTGCGTTAGCCATGCCCGTTGTGCCAAGTAGGCTTAATGCCACTGCTGTTGATAGAAGAGTCTTGTTGGTTTTCATTCGAATGTTCGCTGATTTGTTTATAACGTGGGACGAAAGTTTAAAGGTAGAGTTTTTACTTTAGAAATGAAAATCCAGCGCAAGTGGTCATTTGGAATATTATCCTTTCAAATGTTATTTGTGCGGTTTAATAATCTAACTGTGAAAGGCTTGTAAACGGAATTCAGCGAACAGCTGTGCGTCCTAATTGTGAGATTTAGATACACGTGTTCACTCAAATTGAGTGGGCAATAAATCGCAGATATGAAAAAAGGCTGGAAATCCAGCCTTTTATATAAAGTATTTTTCTACTAACTAACAGCGAAGTGTTTAGAAGCTACGGCTGTATTGTAAGCCGAATAGAATTGCATCAGCATGAGTTGTTGCTGTTACACCGGTAGAAAGACCAGGAGCTAATTGAGTATTCTCATTAACTTTTACATCTTCACCTAACAAGTACGTGAAGCCAAAATCGATGTTTGAGCTATTATCAATATGGTAAGAGAAACCTGTGGAGAACCACTGGCGATCTGAGTCTGGTACCGAGATAGACGTTACTTTATCTTGAGCGCTTGTGTCGTACATGTAACCAGCACGAAGTGTCCAGTTGTTGTTTAGGTAGTAAGTACCACCAATTGCGTAGTGCCAGCCATCTTGCCATTGATAGTCTTTCGAGTAACCACCTTTAAGTAAACCCTGATTTAGGTTCTCAAAATCAATTTGGTCGAAATCTTTCCAACCGATGTATTGGATGCTGTAGTGTACAGCAAACTTAGTGTCTTGGATTTTGTGGAAACCAGAAAATTCGGCCATATCTGGTAGAGGTAGCGTGATTTCCTGACCTTTGTCGTCTTTCGCCGTAAATTCAGGGCTGTAACGATACGCTAGACCAAAACGGTTGTTTTCATCTAGTTCGTACACAGTACCAACGTTAAAACCAACAGCCCAACCATCAGCTTTATCTACGTCCAGAATTTTTTGACCGCCAACCCCTGGGACTGAAGAGCTAGTTGTACGCTTCATTGTGCCTTGGCCGTAGATTAAATCTAAACCAGCACCAAAGCTCCATTGTTCGTTTAAACGGTAAGAACCCGCCAATCCAAAGTTGAAGCTTTTTACATCCGTAAGACCACCGTACTCGGTTGCGGTGTAGTTATCTGAAAATTCAGTTTTAGTGCCGAAATTAGAGTATGCGTTTACGCCCCATGCAAACTTGTCATTTACTGGAACGATTAGGTGAATGTTTGGAGCTATTGACGTATCACCCACATCATCAGTATCAGCAACATTTACAGTACTGGAGCCCAAAGGAGTATTAACGTTATATTTCGCATCTTTCACTTCAATCATTGAAGTAATGCTTTCGAAGCCTAACGAAAGTTCCATTTTATCAAATAGAGCCATTGCTGCTGGGTTACGAGCCATTACCGCGGCGTTATCTGCGATTACTGCATCACCAGCAAATGCACGGCCGATGCCAGTTGCTGATTGAGCGTTGATTTGGAAACCCGCTGCCATCGATTGACCTGAGGCAAAAGCTACCGTTACTGCTAGGAGAGTCTTTTTAAACAGACGCGTGTTCTGAGTCATTTGTTTTTCCTTATTAGATTCGTCTCTTTGGACGATAAATTGAGCTTTTGCTCAGTGGCGCAGATAGTAGTATCAATAGTTGCTTGGACAAATCCGACCATTGGATAAAATTGAATAAAAATTGCAGAAATGATGTCTAAAAGACGGGAAATTGCACTTAAAATGCATAATTTAGAGTTTAAGCTCTAAATGCAATAGAGGTGGTGAATGTTTTGTGTTCTATTTATACAAAAATGCCGCTAAATAAGATCATTTAGCGGCATTTAACCTTTTGAAGGCTGGAAATCGTCGAAGTTGTTACATCGGCTTAATCATTGATGCAAGAGTCGTAGCGATCGCATCAATATTTTCACCTTCTTCCCCGACTAAAATTAGGCTTGAACTCCCGACGGGCTGAACGATTCCGGTCATGCCATCCTTACTAAAGTCGGTACTTTGTTCGCTTGGAATACCAGTAATAAATAACGTTACTTTACCTTTTGGACCTTGGAACACCATATGTACCGCATTGGATTCGCCAAAACCGCAGTGGTTTAGGTAGTAAACGTGATATGGAAAGTTTTCACTAAACTGGTAATGAAATGGCGACATTTTCGCATTAATTTGCGAGCTCGGTACATCCTCATCAAGATGACGAACAAACGGTTCTTCATGAATAACGTGTTTCATCGCGGTATCCGCTAAACTGGCTTGTGCTGGAGACACCAAAACATTTCCCCAGTTTACTTGACCAACGAATAATCCTGCGGTGAACGCAATAGAAGCGGCAAGTGCCATTGCTTTGCGGACAAAGTTTGGTCTTACGACCTTCTCTTCATCAAGTGCACTCGACGTCTGGCTAAATAAAATCTTATCTGCGAGATCTTCGGGTACATCCACATTCATGGCTTGTTTAATTTTTACATCGAGATCCAAAACGTCATCAACAAACTTATTGTTGGCGTCGCTACCAGGCTTTGTTGCGTAATTCGATGGAACTAAATCAGGAAGTTACGATCTGATCGGTTACATCAGTTAATCATCGTAGCC
>NZ_JAWOWF010000041.1:0-48895 GCF_033340295.1 Vibrio sp. 1401 | reverse complement strand
TGTTTTACCGTGGTCAACGTGGCCGATAGTACCAACGTTAACGTGCGGTTTCGTACGTTCAAATTTTTCTTTAGACACGATCGTGTTCCTTCCTAGTTATGATTCGTCGTGATCATTATTGATCGACGACGCGCCAGAAATTGTTATTTTATGCGCCAACGCCCGTTAGCGCAATATTTGGACGCCCTGATCTCGCAAAAAGTCGTAAACTTTTTGCAGTTCAATCGTCAATTAGTAACCACGCTCTGCAATAATTTTATCTGCGAAGTTTTTCGGCACTTCAGCGTACTCGTGAAACTCCATAGAGTAAGACGCACGGCCTTGAGTTGCAGAACGTAGATCAGTTGCGTAACCGAACATTTCGGATAGTGGTACTTGAGCACGGATGATCTTAAGACCAGCCACACCTTCGTCCATGCCTTCAATGATACCGCGACGACGGTTTAGGTCACCAACAACGTCACCCATCCAGTCTTCCGGAGTGGTTACTTCGACATTCATCATAGGTTCTAGAATCACAGGTTGTGCTTCTAGTGCACCTTTCTTGAATGCCATCGAGCCAGCGATCTTAAACGCCATCTCGCTTGAGTCTACATCGTGGTAAGAACCATCAAATAGTGTAGCTTTAATATCTAGTACAGGGTAACCCGCTAGAACACCACTATTCATTTGCTCTTCGATACCTTTCGATACCGAACTGATGTATTCCTTAGGAATCACACCGCCCACGATTTCGTCTACGAATACGAAACCTTCACCAGGCTCAGAAGGCTCAAGTTTGACCCAAACATGACCGTATTGACCACGACCACCTGATTGACGAACAAACTTACCTTCAACTTCCGCTTTACCACGAATGGTTTCACGGTAAGCAACCTGAGGTTTACCAACGTTACAATCAACGCTGAATTCACGCTTCATACGATCAACGATAATGTCTAGGTGAAGTTCACCCATACCTGAGATCAGAGTCTGACCTGATTCGTCGTCCGTTTCCACGCGGAATGATGGATCTTCCGCTGCTAGTTTACCTAGCGCGATAGCCATTTTCTCTTGGTCTGCCTTAGAACGAGGCTCTACAGCAATCTGAATAACTGGTTCAGGGAACTCCATGCGCTCTAGAATCACTTTGTGGTTCTGATCACACAGCGTGTCACCTGTGGTTACGTCTTTCAGACCGATAGCAGCTGCAATATCACCAGCGCGAACTTCTTTCACTTCTTCACGCTTATTCGCATGCATCTGAACGATACGACCGAAACGCTCTTTCTTCTCTTTTACTGAGTTGTAAACAGCGTCACCCGAGTTTACAACACCGGAGTAAACACGCATGAAAGTTAACGTGCCCACGAATGGGTCAGTCGCAATCTTAAACGCTAGCGCAGAGAAAGGTTCGTTGTCGTCAGCATGACGCTCAACTTCATTTTCTCTTTCGTCGACACCTTTAATTGCAGGTACGTCAACTGGCGATGGCAAGAACTCAACTACTGCATCCAGTACCGCTTGAACACCTTTGTTCTTAAACGCACTACCACAAGTAGCCAGTACGATTTCGTTATTTAGTGTGCGAGTACGTAAAGCTTGTTTGAGCTCAGCTTCAGTCAATTCACCTTCTTCAAGGTACTTGTCCATCAGCTCTTCGCTAGCTTCAGCAGCGGATTCAACCATGTGGTTGCGCCACTCTTCAGCAAGTTCAATCATGTCAGCTGGGATGTCTTCGTAAGTAAACGAAGTGCCTTGATCGGCATCATTCCAGTTGATCATTTTCATCTTGATAAGGTCGATGACACCTCTGAACTCATCTTCCGCACCAACGTTCAGCTGGATTGGAACAGGAGTCGCACCAAGACGATTCTTAATTTGGTTCACAACGCGTAGGAAGTCTGCGCCCGCACGGTCCATCTTGTTTACAAATACCAAACGTGGAACGTGGTATTTGTCTGCTTGACGCCATACAGTTTCAGACTGAGGTTCAACACCAGATGAGCCACAGAACACAACCACAGCACCATCAAGTACACGAAGAGAACGCTCTACTTCGATAGTAAAGTCAACGTGTCCAGGGGTATCAATGATGTTTACGCGATGCTCAGGGAACTGTGCTTCCATACCACGCCAGAATGTAGTAGTCGCAGCGGATGTGATAGTGATACCACGCTCCTGCTCCTGCTCCATCCAGTCCATGGTTGCTGCACCATCGTGAACTTCGCCGATTTTGTGAGAAAGGCCAGTGTAGAACAGAATACGCTCAGTTGTGGTTGTTTTTCCTGCATCTACGTGAGCACAGATACCGATATTACGGTATAGCTCAATAGGAGTTTTACGAGCCACGATTGTATCCTCTTACTAAGGTGTACCTTAGAGTATAGAAAAGTGCTGCGAGAGAACCTCGCAGCACAGAAGGTATTACCAACGGTAATGAGCGAACGCTTTGTTTGCGTCAGCCATGCGGTGAACGTCTTCACGTTTCTTAACCGCAGTACCTTTGTTCTCAGACGCGTCTAGCATTTCAGCAGCTAGGCGTTGAGCCATAGATTTTTCACCACGCTTGCGCGCAGCTTCAACCAACCAACGCATAGCAAGTGCGTTACGGCGAACCGGACGTACTTCTACAGGTACTTGGTAAGTTGAACCACCAACACGGCGAGATTTAACCTCTACCGCTGGGCGAACGTTTTCAAGAGCTTCTTCAAAAATAGCTAAGTGGTCTTTACCAGACTTTTCAGCCATAGCATCTAGTGCAGTGTAAACGATTTTCTCTGCAGTAGATTTTTTACCGTCAACCATTAGGATGTTAACGAATTTTGCCAGCAATTCAGATTTGAATTTTGGATCTGGAAGGATCTTACGCTGACCAATGACGCGACGACGTGGCATGGATTTATCTCCGTTGTCTTCTTCAGGTTTTATCCAAAACTTTTCAGTTTTTTCAAAAAATTAAAAATAATTTAGTGTTTGGCCTTACTTAACGGAATCCATTAAGACTTAGGACGCTTCACACCGTACTTAGAACGACCTTGTTTACGGTCATTTACGCCAGCACAGTCTAGTGCGCCGCGAACAGTGTGGTAACGCACACCTGGAAGGTCTTTAACACGACCACCACGGATTAGAACAACTGAGTGCTCTTGAAGGTTGTGACCTTCACCGCCGATGTACGATGTAACTTCGAAGCCGTTTGTCAGACGTACACGACAAACTTTACGAAGTGCTGAGTTAGGTTTTTTAGGTGTAGTAGTGTAAACACGAGTACATACACCACGTTTTTGTGGGCACGCTTCTAGTGCAGGCACGTTGCTTTTAACAACTTGCTTTGCACGTGGCTTACGTACCAACTGGTTAATAGTTGCCATTAACTAGCTCCTGATTTACTTGAAAGTAAGCTTTGTGAAAAATCTATCCCCAACTGCCAATGCAGTTAGGGACGCAAAATTCTATGCAGCAGTGAGAGGTGTGTCAAGAAATATACGGATCTTTTTTGTTCAATTAGAACAATTCATCCGTAAAGCTTTGTCGACAGCAAATCTTGTTCAATCCCAAGTTAGGGATTTATCCTGTTTTGCTGTTAGTTCAACGAAGCCTGAGTAATTCACAATCGTCAGGGATGGACTGATACGATTTGCAATACCGCGAGCTTGCGCATCGCTCTCCAACACAAATACGCTGCGGTTTTTTAGATGGGAAAATGCTTTATGTTGCGAGTTAGCAGCGTACACTGCATCTTCTATAAGTAAGATGTCATCCTGTTCACTGCATAAGGGCATGGCGTCTTCTAGAGCAGAGACTGTTTTTATGATGTGTAACATAACTTCCTCAAAAAGACAGTAGCTTGCCAGCGTGTTGTAACTTATCTTTGAGCTGTTCTGAGCTTAACGCTTGGGCTTCAAGGACTAAATCCGCTTGCGCCAAACCTCGCTGGGTTAACGACTCTGAACACACAAAGACTTGTTCGATGTCGTATAAATCGAAAAGCTTTAACATCGGCGCGTAATCTTTACTCAAAATATTGTTGGGGTCTTGTCCGAGTAGAAGCTGGTATACCCCGTCACCCATGAAAATGACGCTGATATCTTCACAGTAAGCCGACGCGGCTAACAGTGCATCCACACCTTCACGACCAGCTGCACTGCCATGTGGCGCACTACGAAATAGATAAGTTAACTGACTCAAAACTGTACCACTCTGTCTTGGGTTAACATCGCTTCAGCTAGGCTACCTAAGCCTGCTTGTTCAAAACCATCGGCTAGATTGTTCTGAACCAAACCATGTTGATTCGCTTCTTCTTCACTTACAATCCCGCGACGCAAAGCGGCCGCGACACAAGTTTCTAGGCGAACACCATGCTCTTTAGCCAAAGACTGCCACGCCTTATTGAGATCAAATTCATCGTTGGCTGGCACACTCAAAGCAGTACCATTAGTCACACCATCTTGATAAAAGAAGACGCTCACTAGCTGATGGCCTTGCTCTATCAACGCTTTGGCGAACTGATAAGCACTGCGCGCTGACTGGCTGCCATAAACGGGACCATTCACCACTAACGTGTAAGTCAGTTTACTCACCTTTCATCATCCTCGGTTTTACGTTGACGAATGTACAAGTAAACGGTGTGTTTTGAAATATTAAGGCGATCCGCAACACGGTTGATGGCATCTTTAATATCGAAGATACCTTTGTCGTACAACTCCATCACGATCTGGCGATTTTTGGTGTTGTTAGACACGGATTTATCCGCATTGATCTCTTCGATGGTGCGTTCAACAGTTTGGTCCACCAGCTCTTCTACGTCACTAGCAAAGTTGACCGAGGAAGCCGCTTCTTTCGCTTCTTGCGTCGGCATGAAAGACTGAAGAACTTGCGAGAAAGGCGCATCCAAGTTGACGTTGATACACAACAAACCAATCACGCGATTTTCGCCATTACGAATGGCGACAGTAATCGACTTCATCAACACGCCACCTTTTGCACGGGTAAAGTACGAACGTGAGAAGTTGCGCTCCGAGCCTTCGATGTCTTTTAGCATCTTAAGCGCTAAATCAGTGATTGGTGAGCCGACTTGGCGCCCCGTATTTTCACCGTTAGCGATTTTAATTGCAGAGGTATTTAAGTCTTCTAGAGAGTGAAGAACGATTTCACAAAATGGACCTATCAGGCTGGCGATACCATCCACGACCGCCTCATAAGATCTTAAAATGATTTTGTCGTGCTCGGTAAACGGCATCACGTTAACGGATTCCATTTCGAGCAACATCTCCGCGTTTATTGTTTCTGTAGTTGTCATAAGCCTTCGAGCGAAAAATCAACAAATTGGTGTAAGTTTATCAGAAAATTTGAAAAGCAACCTAGCAAACTCACCAACTAGTGACCTAGAACAAAAAAGGCCCGTTAAACGGACCTTTTTCAATAACTTATCGCAGCTTATTGTTATTGCTCTGCGTTGTCGTTCTCAACTTTTAGCAGCTCAACTTCAAATACTAGCGTTGAGTTAGCAGGAATGCTTGGTGTGTCTTGGTCACCGTATGCTAGCTCTGGCGGGATAACGAATTTGAATTTAGAACCCACAGGCATTAGCTGAACACCCTCTGTCCAACCTGGGATTACACGGTTAAGTGGGAACGTTGCAGGTTCACCACGATCGTATGAGCTGTCAAACTGAGTACCGTCGATCAGAGTACCTTTGTAGTGTACTTGAACCGTATCAGTGTCTTTTGGCTTCTCACCTTCAGCTGGTGTCATTACTTGGTATAGAAGACCTGTATCTGTCTTCACTACGCCTTCTTGCTTCTCAAACTCAGCACGGAAATCATCGCCAGCTTTTTTCGCTTCAGCTGCTTTCTCAGCCGCTTGTGCTTGCATCTTTTCTGCAACACGCTTGTCTAGAGATTCTAGTGCTGCACGTGTTTCTTCTTCATTCAATTCAGCATTGCCTTTGAAGACGTCTTCGATACCTTTTAGTACCAAATCTTTGTTAAGATTAATGCCGATTTCGCTTGGCTTGTCGATGCTTGTGCTTAGGTAGTTAGCAAATGAAACACCGATTGCGTATGCCGCTTTGTCGTCGTCGGTTTTAAAGTGAACCGCTTTGCCGGTTTCTGCTTGAACTTGTTCTGCTTGAGGTGCGGTTTCTGTTTTAGTTTCTTCTTTCTGACAACCTACCGCTAGCATAACTGTTGCAGCAAGTAGCGACACTTTTAAAACTGATTTCATTAAATTCTCCCAATAATGGCTCTGCCATTGGTTGTTGTGCACAAATCTTCTATGAGACTAGTGAAGACAATCGTTATACCAATATACTAGCTATATGTCTTAAGACACAAACCGGATTATTAGATGTGATGCAAAGAATTTTTCATTTATTCCTATATTTAATTGTCATCACCACGTTAAATGGTTGCTTTTTCGCCGAGCGTGAAGTGCAGCGTTGGCCGATAGAACCTCAAGGTGCGACGAGCTTCGCACTTAGCAGAGATGGACGGTTTGCTCTGCTCTATTCTCAACAACGTCATTTGATGTTGTGGGACCTAGAGCAAAATGAACAACTAGCCAACCTGGGTGAACTCGATGCCGATGCCAATGTGGTTTCCCATATCCGCATATCTGACAATGGTCGCTACGCAATTACAGCAAGCCAAATGAACTTCGCAGTTTGGGACCTAGGCTGGACGCAATCCGAAGGCCTTTGGTCTATCTCTGATGCGCTCATTCGCGACGTTGATATCACCAGTAATGGTGAACAAGTTCTGCTTGGGTTATCCAACGGTAAAGCAATTTATGTCAACTTAGTCACCGGGCGTCGCATGGAGTTCCTTGCGCATCGTGAAAAAGTCAATTCCGTGGCCATTTCTCCTAATGGGCGCTTCGCCCTAACCGGAGGTAATGACTATAAAGCGTATCTGTGGGACACCGAAACCGGACAAGTACTACGAACCTTCGAACATGAACAACGAATTGTTCGCGTGGCCTTGCAAAGAGATGGAAAATTAGCAATGACATCTGATGGCGGAAACCAAGCGATTGTTTGGGATTTAAAAACTGGACAAGAAGTCGCACAGTTGAGCAGTTGGTCACGCCAATTAATTTTCTCTACCGCACGATTTTCTGACGACGGGACTCAACTAGTCACAGGAAGCCCTTCTGGCCGTGTGTCGATATGGGATACTCAAACCGGAAAACGAATGAGTGGATTTGAAGTGGAGCCCAAAAAAGACACTCGCCCTCCCCGTGCGGTCGTGTATGATGCAGCCTTTGATTCAAAACAACGCGTAATTACTGCTACTTCAGCAGGTATTGCCCAAGCTTGGCAGTTAGAGAACGGATCATGACAGAAAAAATCATTCAGCAATTGGAAGCACGCATTAATGACTTAGAATGTCAGCTTGCGTTCCAAGAACAGACTATTGAAGATCTGAACGGCGCTTTATCGCAGCAACAACTGCAAATTACCAAGATGCTCGATCAGATGAAATATGTGGTGGGTAAAGTAAAAAATATGGACTCGTCGAATTTAGCCGATCCGTCAGAAGAAACCCCACCACCGCATTATTAAAATGCAGGCTCAAATAGCATAAAGCCCAGAACATGTTCTGGGCTTTGTTGTATTAATTACTTAAGAAGGTACTCAAGAAGAAGCTATTCGTCGGCGTAGATTTTAACGCTCAGCTCGCCTTGCGTATTAATGCCTGCTCGGTACATGCCAGAACTGTTCATCGCAAAGTGCATCTCACCTTTAGCATCAATGGCAATCAAACCGCCCTCTCCGCCTATCTGTTTGAGATCACCTTGGATAATGTGTTCACAAGCCGTATGAATATCTTCTTGTAAGTAACGCATACGTGCTGCAACGTCTTCCGCAACACGTTTACGAATAAAGAACTCACCGACACCCGTAGTGGAAACTGCAACAACGCCATTTTCGGCCACCGTACCACAACCAATCAGAGCCGAATCTCCGACTCGGTTGTATTTCTTATTCGTCACGCCACCCGTACTGGTGGCAGCAGCTAAGTTGCCTTGTTGGTCCAATGCCACCGCACCAACCGTACCGTGCTTACGGTCATCTGGGTAACGAGATTCCGACAAAGCAAATAGTCCTTTCTCACACATAGACAGCAACTGCTCATAACGGCGATCAGTAAAGAAGTAATCTTGCTCGGTATACTCATGGCCTTGCTCAAAAGCAAACTTCTCTGCGCCCTCACCCACCAACAACACATGATTGCTGTTTCGCATCACGTCACGAGCGAGTTCAATTGGGTTTCTGATATGACGAACACCTGCGACCGCACCTGCTGCAAGGTTTCGCCCATCCATCACAGAAGCGTCCATTTCGACCATTTCGTTGTTGGTCAGCACTGAGCCTTTACCCGCATTAAAGTTAGGAGAGTCTTCCAATACTTTCACTGCCGCTACGACTGCATCTAAGGCTTCACCGCCCGTTTCTAGAATTTGATGTCCAGCTTTTACCGCAGCTTCTAAATCCGCCAAGATGGATTGTTGCAGCTCATCGCTCATCTGTTCACGCAAGATGGTGCCTGCACCGCCATGAATGGCAATCGAGAAAGGTTTCGTCATCACTTTGTCCAACTGTTATTCCTTGTATGGTTGGCACTACACCTTAGATAAACAAAAAGCGCAAGTTGAAAACTCAACTTGCGCTTTTCAAAGCTTTGCTAGATAAGATTATCTAGTGAAGGAGCTTATGATTAGTGAGAACCACAGCTACCGCCGCCACAGCAGCCGCCTTCTTCTTCGTGATCGTGGTCATGATCGTGACCACCACAACAGCCACCACCTTGGTGGATGTGACCGTGTTCGATCTCTTCTGCTGTTGCTTCACGTGTAGACATAACTTCTACTTCGAAAGTTAGTGTTTGACCAGCTAACATATGGTTACCGTCAACAACCACTTCGTTGCCGTCAACTTCTGTTACTTCAACAGGGATTGGACCTTGGTCAGTGTCAGCTAGGAAGCGCATGCCAACTTCGATTTGCTCAACGCCTTGGAATACGTCCGCAGGAACGCGCTGTACTAGCGCATCGTTGTGCTCACCGTAAGCTTCTTCAGGAGCTACCGTTACTGAGAACTTGTCGCCAGCCACTTTACCTTCAAGTTCTTTTTCAAGACCGGTGATTAGGTTGTTGTGACCGTGAAGGTAATCTAGAGGTGCTTCTGCTGTTGATTGATCAACAACGACACCGTCTTCCATCATTACTTTGTATGCAAGGCTTGCAACAACGTTCTTTTCAATTTTCATACTAACTCCAGGGAGATTAATTGACTTAACCTGAATGGGGTTAAGTACTGAGATATCTGGGTGTATTATGGGGATCAATTATCGAAGTTCAATTACTCCGGCTTAAAAATTCCGATCATTTCCTGATCTGAGTGTTTATTTTTCTCTACAGATTGTGGTTTGCGCTGCTCTGTAAACTCACACTCGACACACTCAACTAATTCGATGTTATTTTCAATCCACCAGCGCAGGGTATCTTGCTGGCTGCAATTTGGGCAGCTAGCGCCGGCAATAAAACGTTTCTTGATTTTCACGCTATTTCCTTAGCTTGAGTCTTGGCTCAAGTACTACTTCCAATGATTAGGTGACTGATGGTCGCTCTCCATTTCACGACCAAATATTTCTTCTAGCTCTTTGCGTGCCTCTTTCGCCCTTTGAGCTAATTTCTTATCTTCATTGTGTTGAGGCAATAAGTCCTTAAGCATAGCATTATCCAACTTGCGAAAATGTGCTTCTGCCCGCTTTGCTTGATAAGGATGCATACCCAGTTCTACGAGCGCTTGGCGACCGAGATCTAGCGCCCCTAAAAATGTTTCACGAGAGTAATTCTCTACACCATGACTCATTAACTGGTAAGCCTCGACACGGCTTCTTGCTCGGGCTAACAACTTAAGTTTCGGGAAGTGCACGCGACAAATGTCCACGATAGCCATCACCTCATCAGGTGAATCAGTACAAATAATCAATGCTTCCGCTTTATCAGCACCAGCAGCCCTCAATAGGTCAATTTGTGTAGCATCGCCATAAAACACTTTGTAACCATACTTACGTAATAGGTGGATTTGGCTGGCATCACTTTCTAATACTGTCACTTTGATTTTATTGGCATACATTAAACGTCCGACGATCTGACCGAAACGTCCAAAGCCTGCAATGATAACGCGTGGTCGGCGATCCACGACTTTCGTGGTCATGCCCTCTTCTTCTTGATTCAGGGTATGAGCAAACCACTTCTTTTGTCCCATCAGCAAAAGAGGAGTCGTCACCATGGATAGACTGACCACCACCAACAGAAACGCCACTTGCTCTTTGGACAAAATGCCCTCTTGGCTCGCCGCGGTAAATATGACAAAGGCAAACTCACCGCCTTGGCTCAAAATTGCAGCCATACGGCTTCTCGCTTTGGCTCCAACACGGGCAGCTCTCGCCAATGCATACAAAACCAAACCCTTAACCACGACCAAAGCCACCACCGCACCGAGAATCTCTAAAGGATGTAATGCCAATAACCCCAAGTTTACCGCCATGCCCACCGCAATAAAGAATAACCCCAACAACAGACCTTTAAATGGCTCGATCGCGATTTCCAGCTCATGGCGATACTCACTCTCTGCCAGCAAAACGCCTGCTAAAAAAGTCCCCAATGCCATCGAAAGGCCGAGCTTTTGCATCACGACCGAAATGCCAAGCACGACTAAAAGTGCAGCAACGGTAAAGAGCTCACGAACGCCGCTCATCACGACAAAACGAAATAGCGGACGTAGTAAAAAGTGACCTCCAATCAACAGTGCTACCACACTGCCTAAAATAGTGAAGACATCCAACCAACTTCCACCACTATGCCCGCCTGCTAGCAAGGGCAACATCGCCAGCATCGGGATCACTGCAATATCTTGAAAGAGCAGCACCGCAAAACCAGATTGCCCCGTTTCGGTACCATTAAGCCCTTGCTCTTCAATGACTTTAAGCGCAATCGCCGTCGAGGACAGCGCCAACCCCATCCCGATCACTAAACTCACTTGCATGCTTACGCCAAACATACTGACGACACTACCAATCACGGCGGTCGTGACCACAACCTGCGCACCGCCTAAACCTAAAATCGGCCCTCGCATCTGCCACAATTTTTTAGGGTTTAATTCCAGCCCTATCAAAAACAGTAACAACACAACCCCAAGCTCGGCAAAATGCAAAATGGCATCAACGTCGCTAATTAAGCCAAGCCCCCATGGGCCAATCAACACACCAGCGAGTAAATAACCTAAAACCGAGCCAAGCCCAAGGCGCTGAGCAATCGGCACCGCAATAACCGCAGCCGAAAGAAAGACCACACTGCTTTGAAGAAACTCACTGGTGATCGCCATACTGACCTCCTCGATCTGCCGCTTGCCAGTTTTCAAGTGGGTTACTCAGCCATCCACGGTATAACTCGGCATGTTCGTAGCGTTCAATATCCGAAACATTTCTTGACCAATACAACACCAGAGGTTCAATCCAGTGCATTTGGCATAGGGCTGCCGTCAGTTCAAACGGTTGCAAGATTTGCTCAAGTTGGTATTTGTTGTACCCCTTCGCGCTGAAGGCTTCTTCTTTACCACCTGTTGTAATGACACTGCGCCAGTATTTTCCTTCTAGCGCCGCACCTCCGCCAAACGCAAAGCCTTTACCTAACACTCGGTCTAGCCACTCTTTTAATAGGGCTGGACATGAATACATATAAAGTGGGTGGTGAAATACAATCACATCGTGAGCGAGCAACAACTCATGTTCGTAATTCACATCAATAAAGAAATCGGGGTAAACACCGTAAAGATCGTGCACAGTGACGTGATCAAGCGACTGAGCTTTTTTTATCATCACTTGATTGGCAATCGAGTTATGTGGCTCTGGATGAGCATAAATGACCAGAACTTTTGGGAGAATAGACGGTGCAACAGCCAAATGGTCGTCCTTGTGGTTATTTTTATCCGTTATCAAATTGTTATACTTTTTTGTACAGCATAATGCAATTAAAGCGAATCAATCGACTTTTCCGGTCAATACCCCTACTATTCACCGCTAGATATATACCCAAGTGGCTTTAAAAACGATTGAAACCACTTCGCTATGTAACCAAGCAACGCGCACTGCGCAAAGTGAATGAAAACTTTATGATTACCTTCTCTGATATTCAGTTACTGCGTGGCGGTAAACCTCTTTTAGACCAAGCTTCTGCGACTATTCACCCTGGCGATAAAGTCGGTCTTGTGGGCAAAAACGGCTGCGGTAAATCAACGCTGTTTGCCCTACTGAAAGATGAACTGTCAATTGATGCAGGCTCATTTAGCCAACCTCAACATTGGGAGTTGGCCTGGGTCGCACAGGAAACACCTGCGCTAGAGCGCACTGCACTGGAATACGTCATTGATGGTGATCGCGAATACCGCGCTCTCGAAAAGCAGTTAGCTGAAGCAGAAACACAAGACAACGGAACCCTAGTTGCCGAGATACACGGTAAAATTGAAACCATTGGTGGTTACAGCATTCGCGCTCGCGCGGCAGAACTGCTCGATGGTTTAGGGTTCAGCCAAGAGCAAATGAGTTGGAGTTTGACCCAATTCTCGGGTGGTTGGCGTATGCGTCTTAACTTGGCTCAAGCGCTATTGTGTCGTTCTGATCTACTGCTACTCGACGAACCAACCAACCACTTGGATTTGGACGCGGTAATGTGGTTAGAGCGTTGGCTACAAAACTACCCTGGCACGCTGATTCTGATCTCGCACGACCGTGACTTCCTTGATCCAATTGTTGGTCGCATCATTCACATCGAGAATCAGCAGCTGAACGAATACACGGGTAACTACTCGTCATTCGAAAACCAACGCGCACAAAAGATGGTGCTGCAACAAGCGATGTTTGAAAAGCAACAGAAGCAGATGTCGCACATGCAAAGCTACATCGACCGCTTCCGTTACAAAGCATCAAAAGCACGCCAAGCCCAAAGCCGTATCAAAGCTTTGGAGCGCATGGAAAAAGTACTGCCAGCTCAATTCGATAACCCATTTAGCTTTCAATTCCGTGAGCCAGCTGCGCTGCCAAACCCAATCATGATGATGGATGAAGTATCTGCAGGTTACGGTGACAACCTCATCTTAGAGAAGATCCGCTTGAACTTGGTTCCTGGCAGTCGTATTGGTCTACTCGGCCGTAATGGTGCGGGTAAATCGACCTTAATCAAGTTGCTCTCTGGTGAACTTAACGCGCAAGGTGGTGACCTAACTTACTCACAAGGCGTGAAAATTGGTTACTTCGCTCAGCACCAGTTAGAAACGCTTCATCCTGAAGAAACGCCGCTGCAACACATGATGCAAATCGCACCCGATCAAACCGAACAGCAGCTACGTGATTACCTAGGTAGCTTTGGCTTCCAAGGTGACAAAGCACTAGAAAAAGTTGCGCCGTTTTCTGGTGGCGAAAAAGCCCGTTTGGTATTGGCTTTAATTGTGTGGCAAAAGCCAAACCTGTTGCTACTTGATGAACCGACCAACCACTTAGACTTGGACATGCGCCAAGCATTGACGATGGCACTGCAAACATTCGAAGGTGCGATGGTGATTGTTTCGCACGACCGCTATTTACTGCGCGCTACGACCGATGACTTGTATTTAGTGCATGATAGACAAGTTGCTCCGTTCGACGGTGACTTAAATGACTATTACAAATGGTTAACCGAACAACAAAGAGCGGAACGCAAAGAAGCGCAGGCCGCGCAGCCAAGCAAAGATACGGCCAACAGCGCAGCTGCGAAGAAAGAGCAAAAACGTCGCGATGCAGAGTTTCGAAAACAGACAGCGCCAATTCGCAAAACGCTGACACAACTAGAAAATAAAATGGATAAGTTAGGTGCTGCACTGGCCGAAGCTGAAGAACAATTGGCGGACAACTCACTGTATGCGGCCGAAAATAAAGCTAAACTTAACCAAGTGCTGGCACTTCAAGCTTCTAGTAAGGCTGAGCTCGAAGAAATTGAAATGGAATGGATGTCTGCTCAAGAAACGTTGGAGCAGATGGAGCTAGAGTTTAATCAATGAGTAATCAACACGCTGAATACACACTCACCCTAGAACACCTTTGGCAGTTTAGTCTGCAGTTTTATGGTGTGCGAGAAGTGAAAGAGGCGTGCTTATCATTGCAAAACAACTACCACGGTAACGTGAACCTACTCCTGCTGCTCAGATGGCTCGATGAGCAGCAACTCATTTTCCAAGAAAAAGACTGGCCCTTGGTGCAAGACTGTCTAGGTAGAAGCGAAACTTTACTTCACTCCTTTCGCGACCTTCGTCGCCACCTTAAGTCTCAAGTCAATGACGCTTTGTATCGTGAGACCTTGCAGTTTGAGCTGCAACTAGAAAAGCAGCAACAAGCGGATTTGGTGGACTGCATTAACTCACTTACACTACTCAAAAATGATGGTGACCCACTGACGTTGAGATACTGTCGTCAACTCGGTGGGGAGCATTTGCAGCAAGCCTTTGCTATTCCGGTGCCAAACATTCAACCACCAAAACGCCCATAAATCTGTAGAATACCTATAATCTTTATAAAGGATTATATTAATAAGTTCTTCAACGGACACCGAAGGACCGCATAAGAGCAGTTAGGTATGACACAATTTTTCGCAGCCGCCGGGATCAAAAACCCGCATCTCCAAACACTTTTGCCGCGTTTTATTCGCAAAAAAGCGTTATTTACGCCGATTTGGCAAACCCTCGATACATCCGATGGCGACTTTCTCGATCTCGCGTGGAGCGAGAACCCAACCCAAGAGCCTGCACAAAAAAAGCCGATTTTTGTTTTATTTCATGGATTAGAGGGGTGCTTCTATAGCCCTTATGCCAATGGGTTAATGAATGCATTTGCTCAATCTGGATGGCTGTCGGTGATGATGCATTTTCGTGGCTGCAGCGGTAAACCAAACAAAAAAGCACGAGCTTACCACTCGGGTGAAGTGACGGATGCTCGTTACTTCCTAGAGCACCTTGAACAACGTTTTCCTGATAATCCCAAAGTTGCAGTTGGTATTTCTCTTGGCGGTAACATGTTGGCGAATTATTTAGCCCAATATAAAGACCACCCTATTTTGAATGCAGCGACTATTATCTCAGCGCCTTTAGACCTAGCGGCGTGTGCAAACCGTATAGAACAAGGCTTTTCAAAAGTGTATCGCCGTTATCTGCTTTCTTCACTGAAACGTAACGCGTTACAAAAGCATCATCTACTGCATGGCGAGCTTGCGCTGTCCTACAACTCAATAAAACGTGTCACACGATTGTATGAATTCGATGATTTGATTACCGCACCATTGCATGGCTTCAAAGACGCACAAGATTATTACGACCAATGCTCTGGCTTAAGTAAACTACAGCAAATCACGCTACCCACACTGATCATCCATGCCAAAGACGATCCGTTCATGACCGACGATGTGATCCCGAAGTTTGTTCTGCCAGATAACATTGATTACCGTCTCTTTGAACACGGTGGCCATGTTGGCTTCCTGACAGGAACGGCGTTAAAACCTAAGTTTTGGTTGGAGGAAGCGCTGCCCGCGTATTACGAAAGTATCGCCGCAGATTACCTTTCTGCTGTATCCAAGCAACGAACGCAGTAAACTAGCCGCTCATCATAAAAGTTAGAGGTATTTATGATCATTCCATGGCAAGACATTGCGCCGGAAACATTGGAAAACTTAATTCGTGAATTCGTCTTACGCGAAGGAACGGATTACGGAACCGTCGAGGTTTCTTTGCAAGACAAAATTGATCAAGTCAAAGCTCAATTGGAAAAAGGTGAAGCGGTTATCGTGTTCTCTGAGCTACACGAAACCGTCGATATTCAACATAAAACAAAATTTTAGACCCTTCACATTTTACCGTATCCCACTCGATGACAAGGTATTGTTACGTGCTATAGTGGGATATCGACCGTGCAGTAGTAACTCTACTGCACATTACAGGTAAGTAATTTTCGACAAGGTTTGTCATGTCAGCTAAACACCCAATTATTGCGGTTACTGGTTCGTCCGGTGCCGGCACGACCACTACATCTGAAGCCTTCCGTAAAATGTTCAATATGATGAACGTTAAACCCGCATGGGTTGAAGGCGATAGCTTCCATCGCTTTACTCGCCCAGAGATGGACATCGAAATCCGCAAAGCCCGCGAGCAAGGTCGACACATTAGCTACTTTGGCCCACAAGCTAATGACTTCCCGGGATTAGAAGAGTTTTTCCGTAAGTTCGGGCATGACGGCACTGGCAGCGTGCGCCGTTATCTGCACACGTTTGACGAAGCGGTTCCCTACAATCAAATGCCAGGCACGTTTACACCGTGGCAAGACTTACCCGAAAACAGCGACGTGCTGTTTTATGAAGGGTTACATGGTGGCGTGGTCGATGGCGATGTTAATGTTGCTCAACATGTGGATTTCTTAATTGGCATGGTGCCGATTGTGAACTTAGAGTGGATCCAAAAATTCGTACGTGACACTCGCGATCGCGGCCATTCGCGTGAAGCGGTAATGGACTCAATCGTGCGATCCATGGACGATTACCTCAACTATATCACTCCGCAGTTTTCTCGTACTCACATCAACTTCCAGCGCGTACCGACCGTTGATACTTCCAACCCACTTAATGCAAAAGGCATCCCTAGTTTGGATGAGAGTTTTGTGGTGATTCGCCTACGCGGTATCAAGAATGTCGACTTCCCATATCTGCTGGCCATGATTGATGGCTCATTCATGTCACGCCACAACACGATTGTCGTACCCGGCGGTAAGATGAGCTTTGCAATGGAGCTCATAGTTCGGCCTATCCTACAACAGCTCATCGAAACAGGGAAAATTGGCTAAAAACCTGCCTGCGAAGATGTTTACTTTTCATACCGTGATCATGTGCACAGTTTTGCTTACAAAATCTCAATCATGGCACGATTAAAATCAAGAAATCGTTTTCGAAAAAGGATACTATTTCTTACCGAAACACAAGAGAGCTTGCAGCATATAAAAAGTGCTCTTATTCTAGTAGGCCTAATTCAGGCTTAGCTAAAATATGGATAGCGCAAGCGTACCCTGCAGAGGAAGTGAGATATTATGGTTCTAGGTAAACCTCAAACCGACCCAACATTAGAGTGGTTTCTTTCACACTGTCATATTCATAAGTACCCTTCAAAGAGCACGCTAATTCACGCGGGCGAAAAGGCAGAAACTTTGTACTACATCGTTAAAGGTTCTGTTGCGGTTCTTATCAAAGACGAAGAAGGTAAGGAGATGATCCTTTCTTACCTAAACCAAGGAGACTTTATTGGTGAACTTGGTCTATTCGAGGAAGACCAAGAGCGCACAGCTTGGGTTCGTGCTAAATCTCCTTGTGAAGTTGCTGAAATTTCTTTCAAGAAGTTCCGTCAGCTTATCCAAGTAAACCCAGACATCCTAATGCGTCTTTCTGCGCAGATGGCTCGTCGTCTTCAAGTAACTAGCCAAAAAGTGGGTGACCTGGCGTTCCTAGACGTAACTGGTCGTATCGCTCAGACGCTTCTGAACCTTGCAAAACAACCAGACGCAATGACTCACCCAGACGGCATGCAAATCAAGATCACTCGTCAAGAAATCGGTCAAATTGTTGGCTGTTCTCGTGAGACAGTAGGTCGTATCTTGAAGATGCTAGAAGAGCAGAACCTAATCTCTGCTCACGGTAAAACCATCGTGGTTTACGGTACTCGTTAATCTCGAACTAGAGTGACACGAACAAAATTATAAAAGCCACCAATGGCAACATTGGTGGCTTTTTATTTACTCATGACCAAATGAGATAGGGTGCAGCGAACACTAATGAGTAAGCTTAACAGGTTAACCCTAAAACTTAGCCATTCGTACTTTCAAAGATTTTGTCAGCTGAAGCGGCCACGAAACCTGGGTACAAATCACCATTTTCCATCGGATAGCGCTTAGCAAATTCATAAAACCCGCCAGGGATAATTTCAGTGCCTTCGCTAAAACGAACCGCTACTTTATCTGCCATGGTCGATGACTGCTCTAGCAACACCTCAGGAGTGCCCTTCACTTCACCACCATTTTCATTAATGGTAAACCCAGCGGTACGCAGATGATCGTTTACCTGCTTCACTTCTTCATATTCATTGAGCTGGTTAACGCTCACCGTGAAGTGGTTTGCTCCGTAACCATGCGCCGCAAGCCAAGATGCGTACTCACTTTCTTTAGCCAACGTTTGGTAATCAGCAAAGCTTAAATCCCACAAGCGTCCACCATGTAAGAATGCGCTATCTTTCAGCTTGTCAGCATCGATTTGTGCCACCAAATTTTTCACAATCTCTTGTAGCTCAGGCGAGCACTCTTCAACTTTTAGCTCACTAATAAATACTTTAGGTTGCTTCGGATCTGGGTGCTCATAGTGCTTAGCAACCAGCTTTTTGCTTTCGAAAATGTAATCACCACACGCCTTGTAACCAATAGCTACAAATGGCTTAGCTAGAGTTTCAATACCAAGAGGCGCGATATTGAAGGTACGTAAAGCTATATGATCATTAATCAGAGGCTCATCTTCTTGAAGCAGCTGATGCACTTTAGCAGCCGAAGGGCAAAGACGTTGAATGTAATCTTGCCATAGCGATTCAAATAACACATCGGGCGTCATAACGACTCCTTGTTACGAGATGTAGAGTTTAAAGGTAAGCGGAAGTTGGCTGCTCGTTCACAACAAAAGTTGTCCAGAATAATGAACGAGCAACCATCAACCTGTGACGGTAAATGCCAGTCAGTCAACACGCTTTTCCGAGTCTTTGCTCACTTTTCGTGTTCTGCCAACGATCACTACAACCCATACCTAAATGATGCGCCGGCAAGGTGAGCCGCAATGCATAGTTGCGACTCTATTATTAAAACTTATAGCGCTACACCTGGACTCAATGTTGCAGGCAAGACAGTTTCTTGACCTTCCATTGATGCCATTGGGTACGCACAGTAATCTGCTGCGTAGTAAGCGCTTGGGCGCAAGTTACCCGACGCCCCCGGACCACCAAATGGCGCATCACCGCTTGCCCCAGTAAGCTGGCGGTTACGGTTCACGATTCCTGCACGAATGTGGTCAACGAAGTATTCCCATTCTTGGTCGTCGGTTGAAACCAAACCAGCAGATAAGCCAAAGCGCGTATCGTTTGCTAGCGCCACGGCTTTGTCTAATCCTTCGTAGCGCACCACTTGCAGAAGTGGGCCGAAGTACTCTTCATCTGGTAACTCAGCAATGTTCGTTACATCAATGATGCCTGGAGAAACAAACGCCGCCTCTCCTGCTTTCGCTTCAATCAAGCTTTCACCGCCAAGAGACTGTAGATTAGCTTGTGCATCAAGAATAAACTTGGCTGCCGCGACCGAAATTTGCGGTCCCATAAATGGCGCAGGTTCTGCAAATGGTTGGTCTACGCGAATATTGCGTGTCGCTTCAACGAGTTTGGTGATAAGCGCATCGCCTTTTTCACCCAATGGCACATACAAACGACGAGCACACGTACAACGCTGCCCAGCACTGATAAACGCTGACTGGATGATGGTGTAAACCGTGGCATCCAAATCACCATATTTATCAGAGATCACCATCGGGTTATTACCACCCATTTCTAGTGCGAGCATCTTGCCCGGTTGACCCGCAAATTGACGGTGTAATACATGCCCCGTATTTGCGCTACCCGTAAACAGTACGCCATCGATGCCTTTTGCGTCAGCGAGCGCGATACCAGTTTCTTTCGCGCCTTGAACAAGGTTAATCACGCCTTTCGGCAGACCGGCTTCTTCCCATAGCTTCATTGCCAATTCACCCGTCCATGGCGTTTGCTCAGACGGTTTGAAGACTACCGTGTTACCAGCCAGTAGCGCAGGCACAATGTGACCATTTGGTAGGTGGCCTGGGAAGTTGTAAGGACCAAACACCGCCATCACGCCCAATGGGCGGTGGCGCAATACGATTTGGTTGCCTGCTGCTTCACGGCTCGCCTCACCAGTGCGGTCATGATAAGCGCGAATCGAAATGGCAATTTTACCTGCCATTGCCGCTGCTTCAGTGCGCGTTTCCCAAATTGGCTTACCAGTTTCTTTGGCAATGAGTTCGGCGATTTTTTCGCTGTTCTCTTTTACTTTCTCCGCAAAAGCCAACACGATTGCCTCACGCTCTGAAAATGGGCGCTTTTTCCAGTCAATAAACGCTTCACGCGCTGCAGATACCGCCTGGTTCACCTGCTCTGCCGTTGCACCTTTGCCTTGCCAGATCACTTCTTGGTTGTACGGCGACAGAGACGTAAATGCTTCACCCTGACCTTGTACCCATTCACCTGCAATCCAATGTGTCATTGTTTCTATCCTTAAATTCTGTCGTCTGTTACTGCGGAAGAAGGCGAACGAAATCCCCTTCTTCAACCGAAAGTGCATCCGCAACGTCTGGTGCGATCATTACGCTCTGTGTCTCTGCGTCATACGCCGCCTTAGTGACTGTCGCACGGAAGTTCTCGAAAGATGAATTACACATCAAGAAGTCTTGTGTGCTGGAATGTTCAGAGATTTTGACTTGCGCGCGGAATGAATGACGTACCGACTCAATATTACGCAGATCACACTCAACCGTTGGGCCACCATCGAAGATGTCGACGTAGCCTCGGTTGGTAAAACCTTCACGCTCAAGCAGCTTCAGCGCTGGACGCGTGTTGTCATGTACTTGACCAATCACGGCTTGCGCTTCTGGGCTGAGCAGATTGATGTAAATAGGCAGTTTCGGCATCAAGTCGGCGATAAAGCCTTTCTTGCCGATACCTGTCAGGTAATCTGCAAGAGTGAAATCGATAGAGAAGAAATGCTCTTGAAGCCATTGCCAGAATGGTGAATTACCCTCGTCGTCTGAAACGCCACGCATCTCCGCAAAGATCGTTTCAGAGAAGCGCTCTGGGTGCTCTGCCATCATTAGGAAACGACACTTCGACATTAGACGACCATTCAGACCTTGGCGGAATTTCTCACGCAAGAACAAGGTACAAATTTCGCTGTTACCAGTGTAGTTATTACCAAAAGTAAGCAGTTTAACGACGTTGTTAACGCCAAGCTTTGGCGACGAGTGCACAACTTTACTAATGTGATATGAGTAAAATGGGACATCCCAGCCGATAGATGCTTCGATTCCGGTGGTACCCGCAACCTCACCCGTTTCAGAGTCAAAGCCAACCATCAGGTAGCCTTCATCGCCTGGTTCTGCCACATCTGGCTTACCAAAGCTGTACTCTGAATGTTTGATTCGATTGGTTAACAGTTCTTCGTTAACCGGTAGAGATGTAAATCCGTGACCAGACTCCACCGCACAAGTGTGCAGTGCGTCGTAATCCGACATCGCGATAGGGCGAACTACTAGCATCAATACTCCCTCCAGATGCAAGAAGATCCTAACTATATTGTAGGAACAATTCCCCCATCAGAGATCCTTGACGGGGGTGTCTGCGTTGACGTTTAAACTGATATCGCGCTTAAACTAAAGTCGCGATCGCTTTATCCAGTTTCGCCAAGCCTTCTTCAATTTCTTGTTGTGTGATAACGAGTGATGGTGTGAAACGTACGACATTGGCACCCGCAACCAATACCATGAGACCTTGTTTACCTGCAGCAACCAGCACGTCACGCGCACGGCCTTGCCATTCTTCATTTAGTGCAGCGCCAAGTAATAGGCCTTGACCGCGCACTTCTGAGAAGATGTTGTACTTCGCGTTGATCTTCTCTAGACCTTCACGGAACATTGCTTCGCGTTCTAGTACACCAGCCAAAACCTCTGGCTTAGTGACTTCATTTACAACCGCTTCTGCAACCGCACACGCTAGTGGGTTACCGCCATATGTAGAACCGTGAGTGCCCACTTTCATGTGCTCTGCCAATTTTGCTGTCGTTAGCATTGCACCGATTGGGAAACCGCCACCAAGTGATTTCGCAGTACTTAGAATATCTGGCGTGATACCTAAACCTTGGTAAGCGTAGAAGTTACCTGTTCGGCCATTACCAGTTTGCACTTCATCGAAGATCAGTAAGGCGTTGTGTTTGTCACACAGCTCGCGAACCGCTTGAGCGAACTCAGGCGTTGGTGGCACGATGCCGCCTTCACCTTGTAGTGGCTCCATCATGACCGCACAAGTACGATCAGACATGTGTGCTTGTAAAGCTTCGATATCGTTGTAAGGAAGGTGTGTCACGTCGCCTGGCTTAGGACCGAAGCCGTCAGAGTATGCCGCTTGGCCACCAACCGTTACGGTAAAGAATGTACGACCGTGGAAACCTTGTTTGAATGCAATGATTTCAGATTTCTCAGTGCCATGAACGTCTGCTGCATAACGACGTGCCAGCTTCAAAGCGGCTTCGTTTGCTTCTGCGCCAGAGTTAGCAAAGAACACACGCTCAGCAAAACTCACTTCTGTTAGCTTTTTCGCCAGACGAAGGGCTGGTTCGTTCGTCATAACGTTACTTAAGTGCCAAAGCTTGTTAGCTTGCTCTGTTAGTGCGTTTACCATTACTGGATGACAATGGCCAAGACAGCTCACTGCAATACCACCAGCAAAGTCGATGTATTCATTACCTTCCTGATCCCAAACACGTGAACCTTCACCTTTAACAGGGATCATTTCCATCGGGTTATAGCAAGGTACCATTACCTCATCGAATAAACCGCGCTCTACTTTAATTTCCGTTGTCATTGCACATTCCTTCTTGATACCGCATGCGTAGCAGATAAGCGAATTTAACCGGCTCTCTTTGCCAGCAAATAATGTTTTGCATTTAAGCTATTGCGGCATTGTATTTACATTTAATTAACCATTTCAATAGTGATTTATTCTTTTCGTTCTCGAAAGCAACTTCCATTAATCACTGCTTATGAATATTTACGCATCAAGAAAGTAAAATAGAGAAGTGATTTTTTATAAATGTTATGTAATACAGGGGATAGAAGGTTTAAAAAGACATGAATAGACAAAGAGACTCGAGAGAATCGCATAGTTTTGCAATCCGCTCACCTCAGCAAAAAGATGAATGATTTGTTAAGAAAAGTGATCGCGATCAGATCGCTTTGCGTGCTAAAAAGTTCGCAAGCAACTCGTGACCTTGCTCAGTTTTGATTGATTCTGGGTGGAACTGCACCGCATCAATTGGCAAGGCTTTATGTTGGTAACCCATTATTTCATCCATGCTTCCGTCCGGCAGTTCTGTCCATGCAGTCAGTTCAAACACGTCGGGTAAAGTACCGTTTTTCACCACAAGAGAGTGATAACGGGTTACCGTGAGTGGGTTATTCAGATTTTTAAACACACTACGACCGTTATGACGAATCGGTGAGGTCTTACCGTGCATCACTTGTCGTGCACGTACCACTTCACCCCCAAACACTTGCGCTATCGCTTGGTGACCAAGGCAAACACCCAATATTGGAAGCTTACCAGCGAAGTGTTCTATCGCTTTCAGTGAAATACCTGCTTCGTTCGGCGTACATGGCCCTGGCGAGATCACCAAATGAGTTGGGTTGAGCGCCTCAATGCCTTGGATATCGATTTCATCGTTACGCACCACCTTTACGTCTGCACCAAGCTCGCAGAAGTATTGGTAAAGGTTGTAGGTAAAAGAGTCGTAGTTATCGATGATCAACAACATAAAGGGTCGGTTGCTCCAATCCGTTTTGGCAATGCTTACGTAGTGAATCGCCACGTTCGTGACAATCAAGGGCGGTATTTTGCTATACCAAGCAAGAAAGGCAAGTTTTTGCTGAATAAAAAGGCCAGCATAGGCTGGCCTTTGGTCTTTACAGCTATTTAGGAACTGTTTGTCAGGAAGTAAATTCGCTTAGCGGCGACGACGGAATAAGCCGAGACCTAGCAGCGCAAATAGCGCGCCAAAGCCAAATGAACCACCATCATCATCATCGTCTGATGGGTTAGTGCTCGACGGCTCTAGCGTAACATCGCGAGAATCACTGAACTTAACCGTGTTACCGGTAGAATCTGTCACTTTCTCTTCTAGAACGTACTGACCTTCCGTTGGTGCTTTGTCGAATTCCACACTCACGCTACGAGCATCAATGTCTGTTTGTGTCAGAGTTGCACTCGCTTCGTAACCATCAGTATCAGACGTTGACGACGCCGCTTGAGTTGCTTCCGTTAGGCTTACCGTCACGATATCACCGACAACTGCGTTTGGTGGTAGACGAACTTCCACTGCTAGGTTTTCACCTGAGCTTGGTAGATCGATATCTGTATCTGGTAAATCAATCGCGATGATCACTGGATCGTGGTCAGAGGCAGAGAACGCATCTTTGTACTTCGGCATATCACCTGTGTACTTGCTGCTGTATTCGAACAAGTTACTCTCTAGTGAGTTGATGTGCCAATCTTCAATTGCTACCACTTTTTGCGCTAGGCTGCTGCTTGCCAATGCGTGGTCCAAATTACCCAGCTCGCCCGAATAGGTGTAAGAAAACGTATCAGTGCCGTGCAGCAACGTGTTTAAGTTGTGCAGACCGTAACCTTTTTCAATTTTGGTCTTCTCTACTTGAAGTTCACCATCACCAATGGTTGTGTAAGCAGCAGTATAAATGTCACGGCCGTATTTCTCTTTCGAGTAATCAGTCAGTGTCAGAAGTGGGTCTTCCATGCCATAAGCATTGAGGTCGCCCATGAGCAATACATCGCCTTTCACCTCTTTCAACGCTTCACCCACTGCGTGCGCAGCAGAAACGCGGAAGTTGTTACAGTTGCCTTGCAGATCCGCTGGCTCAGAATCTTCTACACCGGCAATCCACTCTTCAATACACTCAGAGCCTTTCGACTTAAAGTGGTTTACGACAATAGACAAATCTTCACCCGTCTCTTTCACCGTAAAGGTCTGAAGTAGACTGTGGCGTTGGTACTTATCGTAAGCAGGGTTACTTTCTGTGCCCTCTTTACGAGTAATTGTGTTTTCTGCAATGTGCTGCTCTGGCGTGATGATCACTTTTGCAGCGTCTTTTGGCGTTACTGCGTTAGCACGATATAAAATCGCCACCATGATCGCATCACTGCCAAAGTATTCGTCTTGGTATTTGTCTTGCTCTTCGATTTCGACATACGTGTAATGATCTTCAGCGTCATCAATCTCAGCATTTAGGGCATCAACTAAGTTTTGGATAGCACTGCCATCACCAAAGCCGTTGTTTTCCACTTCCATCAAACCAATAACGTCTGCGTCCATCTTGTTCATCGCCGCAACGATTTTCGCTTGCTGGATCAGGAATTCGTCTAGATTAGTCGCACCGCGGTTTTGTCCGGTTGGGTTTTCATGACCACTGTCAGCCACGGAGTTGAAGTAGTTCAGTACGTTGAAGCTTGCAATACGCAAATCTGAGTCCGCAATCGCTGGGGCATCTTTACGAGCCACGTCGAAGCCTTCACCTGAAGTCACGAAGTTGGTGTTATCAACTTCATTGGTCGCAATCAGGCGGTATTCGTTGTAGCTGTAAGCCACGACGCCCTGCAGACCTTCTACTCGCGAACCAAGACGAATGTGCTGCTCAGAAGAGCCATCTTGGTCTGCATCTTTAGCAAAATCAGGGTAGTAAGGAATTTGGCCGTTTGGTGCTTTGCCATCTGATTCTAGGTATACGCGGTTTGCTGCGTTGTCTTTTGCTAGCTCAACGGTCGCATCGCTCTCTGCTGCGTGTAATTGAGTCGGCTTTAACAATGGCGCTTCATGAGAGAGCATCATATTGTTACGACGTGAATCGTAGTCGTAAGAGAAGTTTCGAGTTACAAACAAGTCACTTGCCGAGGTTAACTCAACTTGCATCCCTTCATGACGCTCAAGCGCATCACGTAGTGTCTCACCTTCTTTGATAACAAGATCGGTAACTCGAGGGGTTTCAGAGGTGCCTGTTTTCACATAGCTGTTAGCATCAGAAGCAAGCTGAGTATTGCTGTAATACTCTTGAACTTTACCTTTCACACAAACAACATCACCAGCTTTCAGCGCCGTGTCTGCCGCGTCAGTATGAATGAACAAGCCTTCTGAGGTCTTGTCGTTGTTGTCGCTTTCTAATGCTTGTAGGTAGAAACCTTTGGTTAGGCCAGTGGTAACAGCAGTCACGACACCCGTTACGAAATGATCTTCGTCAGTAATGTATGGGTAACCATCAATGAATGGAGACGTATCGCCTTCACCTTGAATATCTTGGATGGTAGTGAAGTTAGGTTGCTGACCGTCGACTTCACAAGCGAATGGTGCTGGTGGCTCAGTCGCATTTAGCTCACCAAGGCCGTCAATGTTGTCTTTCTCAAATGCCGTCCACTGAGATGCATCATAAGTAGCAGAAGGGGTTAGTGCATCACTGTTACGAACTAATGTGGTGTCTTTACCAAAATCTACGTCACCCATCACACCGATGATGTCGTGCACTTCACCATCTTTCAGCAGTGCGATCGGGTCGTCACCGTTAAAGTTCGCAACGCTTTTATCTGTGATATCCGAGACAGCTTTGATGGTATCGCTCGCGTCACCATGCGCCAGTACATACACTTGGTTAGCTTGTAGCGTCACTTGGCTAAGGTCGAATGTGCTACCCCAAGTACCACCACCGTTTGATGATTTCGCCAACTCGTAGCCAGTGAGTGTCACCGCAGTATCACCCGTATTAGCGATCTCTACCGCTTTATTATAAGCGCCGCCTTCTACGTATTGGGAAATAATAATCTCTGCGTTCGCGTTTGCACTAAGTGCACTGGCGATGGTTAATGCGAGTATTGAGGGTTTGATTAACGTGTCCATTGTCATACCTGATATTTATGTAAATGCAAACTTAGCTCTGGTTAGAGCCTGCCATTTGCGTCTACTATCAGGTTTATTTATGAAATAAATAAGAATGAGTAATTAAAGCCGTGAAATGAATCACATGTGAATATAAGAAAATATGCCAGAGCATCCCATTCAAACATTTTTTGTAATAAATACAGAGCGCTATTGATAAACAAGTCAGAATTTAGATTGATTACTCAGTTTACTTTTTCACTTCATGTTAAGGAGTAGAAAATACATCACTTGTTGAGTTGCTTATTAACCCAACCGTTCCTGTTACAAATAAAAATATAATTAGTCACTAATTTAGAATGCTTTAATTTTCACTTGTATCACTGTTCAAGCCCAAGAATCTATTACTCGCTTCGTTCTCTCTTATATAGGCCCCTCATACTTCAAAGTTTTCATGATTTATTCAATAACTTTTCATTACTCACTAGCCAAAAACATACACAAAAGATATAACACCTGCGCGAGACAATAAGATCTCATTAGCTGTAAACCCAGGAACGACAAATGAAAAAAATTCAACGCAGTGTGCTAGCTCTCTCCCTACTTGGCTTGATAGCGGGGTGTCAGTTGACCGCCAGTGAGCCACTTCAACCTACGGCGAATCAAGACATCATCGAATCAGCCAAAAATGAACTGGATGGTATTGAAGAGCTAGAAGTCAGTGACGAGGGTGTTATTACCTTTACTCAGCGTCTAAGAACGCCAGGAACCTACTGGATTCCAGCGAGAATTAAAGAACTCAGCTACGATATATCATGCGTACAGCTTAGTTACTTCATTGATAGAGGCATGGTTGTGAAGTCTGCCTTTCTAGGGGCTCGAGGACGTGTTGAATATTACGACATGGAACGCTGTATGAAAGACACACCATTTCAGTAATACAGGCATAAAAAAAGCTCCACCAAAGTGGAGCTTTTCGTATTCGTTCTTAGCAACTATGGGCGAGCTACAAAACCTACTGCTTCGTATGCTTTCTTAAGCGTTTCAGCCGCTCGTGCCGAGGCTTTCTCAGCGCCTTGCTGCATTACCTCGTCCATGTAAGCACGATCAGCGCGAATACGGTGATATTCTGCTTGAATTGGCTCAAGCATTGCTACAACTGCCTCACCAACATCTTTCTTAAATGGGCCATACATTTCTACGCCTTGGTACTTCGCTTCAATCTCTTCGAAGCTCATGCCTGTCGCCGCAGAGTACAAACCCATTAGGTTAGCAATGCCCGCCTTGTTCTCGATATCATGACGGATACTTGGTGGCGTTTCGGTATCGGTTTGCGCTTTGTTGATCTTCTTAAGGATCGACTTAGGCTCTTCCAGCAGCGTGATAACGTTCTTACGGTTGTCATCAGATTTAGACATCTTCTTCGTTGCGTCTTGAAGGCTCATTACACGCGCATTTACTGTCGGAATGTAAGGCTCTGGAACTTGGAAGATTGGCTGCTCTGGCGAGTAAATATTGTTGAAACGCGTTGCGATATCGCGCGCTAATTCTAGATGTTGCTTCTGGTCACTGCCTACAGGTACTTGGTGTGCACCGTAAAGCAAAATGTCAGCCGCCATCAACACCGGGTAGTCAAATAGACCGACGTTTACGTCATTCGCGTAACGTGCCGATTTGTCTTTAAACTGAGTCATACGGCTCAGCTCACCCATTTGAGTGTAGCAGTTAAGAAGCCAACCTAATTGAGCATGCTCTGGTACATGTGACTGAACAAATAGCGTGCTCTTCTTCGGGTCAACACCAACTGCCAGACAAATTGCCAGTGCGTCTAGAGTTGCTTCATGCAGCGCTTTAGGGTCCTGACGAACCGTAATCGCGTGAAGGTCTACCACACAATATTGGCAATCATAATCGTCTTGCATCTGCTGCCATTGACGTAGAGCACCCAAGTAGTTACCGATACTTAGTTCACCTGAAGGTTGAACACCACTCAATACAATGGGTTTGCTCATTAGAATGATTCCTTTGACTTCTTAATCTAATTAAATGAAAAAAACCGTGCAGTAATAGGTGCACGGTTTACTCAGTGTACTCATTAACGAGTATTTTGGAAGCTCTTTTGTAGCCGTTATGCAGAAACCGCTACAACGTCCAATAATTCTGCCAAACTGTCAGCGACGAAATCTGGATTTGATGCTGAAATAGGTTCACCGTGGTTGTAACCATATGTCAGACCAAATGAGGCACAGCCTGCATTCTTTGCTGCGAGAATGTCGTTTTTCGAGTCGCCAACCATCAGCATTTCACTTGGTTGGATTTGGTGCTTTTCCATCAACCAGTTCAATGCTACTGGGTTTGGTTTTTTCTCTGGGAATGCATCACCGCCAAGGACATCAACGAAGTATTTTGCGATGTCGTGCTTTTCCAAAACGTCAGGCACAAACTTTGAAGGTTTGTTAGTCACCAACGCCATAACAAAGCCCGCTTTGTGCAGCTCTGCTAGTGTCTCTTTTACCGTTGGGTAAAGATGACTTAGCTTGTGACCGCTTTGCTCGTAGTAATCATCAAACAATACACGCGCTTTAGCACGAAGCTCTTCACTCAGCTCCGGGTTGATGGTCAGGCTTTGGCTTAATGAGCGACCAATAAGCACGTCTGCACCGTTACCCACGTAATCACGAACTTGTTCTTCTGAAACCGATGGAAAGCCAAGCGCCTGTACTGCTTGGTCTGCCGCGACAGCTAGATCTGGCACGCTATCAAGCAAAGTACCATCTAGATCGAAGGCGATGAATTTAATGTCTTGTTGAGTCATAACTTCCCTGAGGATTTTTATTTATAAATCGGTGAAAACGACAAAGGATGGCACCCCATCCTTTGTTTTTATCATTATGTCTGATTCTACAGTAACTGTTTGTTTCGTCGTTACTTTGCAGCAATACGCTGACGAACTGCCTCAAACAAACAGATGCCGGATGCTACAGATACGTTCAAGCTTGAAACGCTACCAGCCATTGGGATCTTAATCAAATCGTCGCAGGTTTCACGAGTCAGACGACGCATACCGTCACCTTCTGCCCCCATTACGATAGCAAGGGGTCCAGTCAGTTTTGCTTGGTAGATGTCGTGCGTTGCTTCGCCCGCCGTACCAACAAACCAGATACCTTGCTCTTGCAGTGTACGCATAGTACGAGCCAAGTTAGTCACTCGGATCAATGGCACGACTTCAGCTGCACCACAAGCCACTTTGCTTACGGTTGCGTTCATCGGTGCAGAACGATCTTTCGGTACGATGATCGCCGCAGCACCTGCCGCATCTGCGTTACGTAAACACGCACCAAGATTGTGTGGATCGGTCACGCCGTCTAACACTAATAGCAGTGGTGATTCGTGCTGCGCCAGGATGTCATCTATATCGTTCTCATTCAGCTGCTTCGCTGGTTTCACACGAGCGATGATGCCTTGGTGATTTGCACCGCGCGCTTTGTCATCCAAGGTTTTACGTGTCATCTGCTGAATAGAAACACCACAAACCTGAAGATCATTTAGGATTGGCATTAGGCGATCATCTTGACGACCTTTTAAAACGTACGCCTCGATAAAACGCTCTGGTTCGCGCTCCAATACCGCCTTCACTGCGTGAATGCCGTAGATAAATTCGTTACTCATTGTTTAACCTGTTGTTCTGGTCGTATTGCCTGCGCCAACCGAGTTTGAACTAAGTTGGCGCTTCAACCTACTGCGCTTCTTTTTTAGTGCGCTTGGTTTTCTTCGGCTTACTGTGCGGCTTCTTTTTACGTGCTTTTTTCACTTTAGGCCTCTCGTTGCCTTCGGCGTCACCACGTTTTGGGCCATTACGCTTACTCGTTGCGCCCGTTTCTTCTGGGCGTTTAGTTGGCTCTATCGCAGGAACTGCACGAGCCGCGCCACCTTCTTTCGATGAAGAGCGAGTCGCAGCGCGTTTTTTATCTTTCGCTTTGCGTTTTGCTTCCGCTGCGCGTTTCTTCGCAGTCTTACCTTCGCCGCGTAGCTTACGACTTGTTTCGACCAATTCAAAGTCAATTTGCTTATCATCGAGGTTAACAGCCAGTACTTTTACTTTTACTGCATCACCTAAGCGGTAGATGTTACCGAAACTTTCACCAATAAGTCGTTGACCAATCGGGTCAAATTGATAGTAGTCGTTCGCAAGGGTAGAAATATGCACCAAACCATCGATGTGCAAATCCGTTAAACGTACAAAGAAGCCAAAGCTAGTGACATTAGCAATAACACCGTCTAGTTCGTCACCGACGTGGTCTTGCATATATTCACACTTCAGCCAATCCGCAACATCACGTGTTGCATCATCAGCACGGCGCTCTGTCATCGAACATTGTTCGCCGTAAAAATCCATGTCGTCAAACGAGTAATGATAGCCACCTGTTGGTGTCCAGCGATCTTGATTACGACCTTCTTCTTTAGCAATCAGATACTTGATTGCACGGTGAAGTAACAAGTCAGGGTAACGACGAATTGGCGACGTAAAGTGCGCATAGCGTTTCAATGCCAACCCAAAGTGCCCCGCGTTATCTGCGTTGTATACCGCTTGCTTCATTGAGCGTAGCAGCATGGTCTGAATCAACTCTTGATCTTGACGCCCGGAGATTTGACGTGCGAGATCAGCATAGTCCGTTGGTGAAGGCTCTAAACCACCTTTTAGCTCAAGACCAAGTTCACTTAAGAAGTCACGGAAACCTTGCAGGCGTAATTCACCTGGAGATTCGTGGATACGATAAAGCGCGGGCTCTTTCGCTTTTTCTACCAGCGATGCCGAAGCAATGTTGGCTAAAATCATACATTCTTCGATGATCTTATGCGCGTCATTACGAATTACTGGCTCAATACTTTCGATTTTTCGTTCCGCATTGAAAATAAATTTGGTTTCAACGGTTTCAAATTCGATTGCACCGCGTTGATCTCGTGCTTCTTTCAGCACTTTGTACATCTTGTGCAACTCTTCTAGATGAGAAACAAGCGGCTGGTAGCGCTCACGTAGTTCTTCATCCCCTTCTAGAATCGCGCTCACTTTGCTATATGTGAGACGAGCGTGCGAGTTCATCACCGCCTCGTAATGCTTGTAACCAGACAGCTTACCTGTATCGGAAATGGTCATTTCGCACACCATACACAAGCGATCTACTTGCGGGTTAAGCGAACATAGACCGTTCGACAGTACTTCTGGCAACATCGGCACAACTTGCGACGGGAAATATACTGAGTTACCACGATTGATCGCTTCTTTGTCCAACGCAGAGTCAGGACGAACGTAGTAACTGACGTCAGCAATCGCTACCCATAAACGCCAACCACCTTCTTTGTTCTTTTCACAGTAAACGGCATCATCAAAGTCTCGTGCGTCTTCGCCGTCAATGGTCACTAGTGGCAAATCACGTAGATCCACACGACCAACTTTCGCTTCTTCTGGTACTTCTTCGCCTAAGTTTTCGATTTGTTTATCGACGGCTTCTGGCCATTCGTGAGGGATTTGGTGTGTACGAATCGCAATTTGTGTTTCCATACCTGGTGCCATATTTTCACCAAGGACTTCAACCACTTTACCCATCATGCCGCGTGAGCGTGAGCCACGATCAGTAATTTCAATTACGACTACGTTACCCATGCGTGCACCCGCTTTGTGCTCATTTGGGATCAGGATATCTTGGCTGATACGCGAGTCATCTGGGACAACATAGGAGTATCCATATTCAAGGAAGAAACGACCAACGATTTGATCATTGCGCTCCTCTAGCACACGCACCAAACGTCCTTCACGGCGGCCGCGCTTGCTGTTGTCTGTCGGTTGCACTAAGACAAAATCACCGTGGATGATGTTCTTCATCTGATGGTGCGGTAACAGAATATCATCATCCTTGCCGACGCTGCCTTCTGGACGTACCCAACCATGGCCATCACGATGACCAATCACGTAACCTTTCACCATTTCAAGTTTTTCAGGCAATGCATAGCACTGACGGCGGGTAAACACCAGTTGGCCATCTCGCTCCATCGCACGTAGCCGACGACGCAACCCTTCGTATTGCTCTTCGCCCTCAAGCTTTAGTGCCTCAAACAAGTCGTTACGATTCATTGGAACGCCCGCTTGCTCTAGAAACTCGATGATAAACTCTCGGCTTGGAATTGGATTTTCGTAATTTTTGGATTCACGATCTGCAAAAGGATCGTTTGGAATATTGTCTGACATAGGCACGCCTATCTAGCAAGGAAGGTATATGGCTAGTATATCTGAGTCTCTCGATAAGCTACAGAATTGCTTTGAAAAAAGAATGATCGAGATCGACTCTAGGCATGCAAATGAGTTAAGGACGAGCCAGCAAGATCAAAAGTTCAGAATTGTCACTGAGCAAGGATTCAATCGTGCAGTCATCCAACTCCGCCAGGAAGGCACTTTTTGCTTTCGCCAATTTATCTTTGAGGCGGCAAGCAGGGGTAATATGGCAAAAATCCACACCACAGTTGACTAAATCTAACGGCTCTAAATCGCGCACAACACCACCGACTGTGATTTCAGACGCTGGCTTCATCAGCCGGATACCACCGTTTTTTCCGCGCACGGTATGGACATAACCCAACTGCCCTAACCGATTGATAACTTTAACCATATGGTTGCGTGACACACCAAATAAATCCGTCACTTCGGTAATGCTGGTTAACTCATCTTCCGGCAACGAAGCCAAGAAAATTAAGGTTCTCAACGCATAATCAGTGAAACTAGTTAACTGCATATTCTCTCCCAAAGTGCGACTCAATAGCCCGCTGGTGATGCTAAAAACCCAAACTTGAGCTATCGATAAAAGTGTAAATCTTTTCTTGATCGAAAGATACATTTGAGATACAACTTTAAACATGCATTATAAATACAACTTAAAGTAGGAAGCCCTTATGCTCAGCAATCAAACTATCGAGATCGTCAAAGCGACCGCACCACTCATCGCCGAAACAGGACCAAAACTGACCGCGCACTTTTACGAGCGTATGTTTACTCATAACCCTGAGTTGAAAGATATTTTTAACATGAGTAACCAGCGTAACGGCGATCAGCGTGAAGCATTATTCAACGCTATCTGTGCCTATGCTGCCAATATTGAAAATTTGCCAGCTCTGCTTGGCGCAGTAGAGAAAATTGCGCATAAGCACACGAGCTTTTTGATCACAGAAGATCAGTACCAAATCGTTGGTAAACATTTACTTGCGACAATCGATGAGCTTTTTAATCCAGGTCAAGAAGTGTTGGATGCTTGGGCTGAGGCTTACGGCGTACTTGCGAATGTATTTATTCAGCGCGAAGAACAAATTTACCAACAAAATGAAGCTTTGGAAGGCGGCTGGCGCGGTCTACGCGAATTTGAATTAGTCGATAAAAAGATTGAGAGCAAACACATTTGCAGCTTTGTGTTCAAGCCAACCGATGGCCAAAAAGTGGCGCCGTATAAACCGGGACAATACCTTGGCATCTACATCAACAGTGACCAGTTAGAAAACCAAGAAATTCGCCAATATAGCCTGTCTTCTGCGGTCCAAGAGAACACTTACCGTATCTCGGTAAAACGTGAAGAAGGCGGAAAAGTGTCGAACTACCTGCACGATAACCTGAACATTGGCGAAAAAGTGCAGCTTGCGGCCCCTGCCGGTGATTTCTTTATGGATGCCGAACCACAAACACCCGTTGTTCTAATATCTGCTGGTGTGGGACTTACTCCAACGCTGTCAATGCTAGAAAGTCTCTCAGCACATCAAGCACCTGTAACTTGGGTTCATGCAACAGAAAATGGCCAACAGCATGCTTTCAAGCAACACGTAAACCAACTCGTTGCAGAAAAAGAAAATATGAACGCGCTCGTTTGGTATAACCAACCAACGACAGAAGACAAACTAGGTGAAGACTTCCACTTCACGGGCTTGGTCAATCTGTATGAAATTGAAGCTGCATTAAAGCAAGATAACGTGCAGGTGTACTTCTGTGGCCCTGTAGGATTTATGCAGCACATAGCGAAACAGCTATTAGAACTTGGCGTACCAGAAGAGCAATTCCATTACGAATGCTTCGGTCCACACAAAGTGGTTTAAGCGCTACCAACTATCGGGAAAACAACAAAGCCCACGTGACGTGGGCTTTGTTGTATGAAGTTGTTTGCAATATTGAAGCGTTACCAAAAGGTGTCTCGCCGTTTAGCTCGAGCAATAACGTTTTGTGGCATGCGCTGTTCAAGGCCGTTTCTCAATACAGTTATGCGCTTATGCTGCCGCTTATCTGCTGTGACAGAGTTATATAACCAACGATACGCATCTTCGTAATCGAGTGGACTGCCATAATCACGTAAAAGCAACTCGGCCAGATGAATACGCGCGTTTAGGTTTCCCATTGACGCAGCTTCTCGCAAATATGGAATTGCACGTTCTTTATCTTGCTGTACTAAAGTGCCACGCGAATAGTATCGGCCAATCTGCTCTAGTGCAGCAGGTAACCCCTGATGCGCTGCATTTTCGATGTAGTAAAGACCCAGTTCGACATCTTGCTCGACACACACACCCCAAGCCAACATATCTCCGTATAGAAACTCATAAGCGGGTAAGTTAATTCGAGTCGCACGAGCTACGATATCCTCCACCAGCTGGCAGTTATCAGCGCGCACACGTTGTAAGTGCTTATTTTGCTCAATAAGCTTTATCAGCTCTGCTTCGGTATAGATCGGAACTGGTGCCCCCACATCAGCAACATTGGCTTTCCCTGTGGTAGCAACCAAGGTCAACAACAGTGAAGCAGCCACTGTTCGTAACTTCATAAACGTACCCTTAAGGTATCTAAGAAACCAAAGATCGGTGAAGGATCTCCTCTGCTTGATAACCTTATCGGCAAAAAACAGCTAAGCTTTAGACAATTTTTGCCTCTGATTTAGGCTCAGCGGCAAAAGCTTGCCATATGAGAGTCACGCTGTTTTTGTTCAGATACAAAAAAGCCGACCATAAGGTCGGCTTTTGCAATCTTTAACGGCTATCAATTAAGCTTCGAATGGGTGAACTTTGATGATAGTTTCGTTACGGTCAGGACCTGTAGAGATGATGTCTACTGGAACGCCAGTTAGCTCTTCAATACGCTTGATGTAGTCAAGAGCGGCTTGTGGTAGAGCATCTAGTGACTTAGCACCAAATGTGTTCTCAGACCAACCAGGCATTGTTTCGTAGATTGGCGTTGCTTTTTCGAATGCTTCAGCAGCCATCGGAGAAACTTCTAGCACAGAGCCATCTTCCATCTTGTAACCAGTACAGATTTTTAGCTCTTCTAGACCATCTAGTACGTCTAGTTTAGTTAGACAGAAACCAGATACAGAGTTGATTTGGATTGCACGACGCATAGCAACAGCATCGAACCAACCTGTACGACGTAGACGACCAGTTGTCGCACCGAACTCGTGGCCAACTTCACCTAAGTGCTTACCAATTGGATCTTGCTTATCTAAACCGTCGTATAGTTCAGTCGGGAATGGACCAGCACCAACGCGAGTACAGTACGCTTTTGCGATACCCAAGATGTAACCGATGTGACGAGGACCAAAACCAGAACCTGCAGCAACACCACCAGCAGTCGTGTTAGAAGACGTTACGTACGGGTAAGTACCGTGGTCGATATCAAGTAGTGTACCTTGTGCACCTTCGAACATGATCTTGTCGCCGCGCTTACGTGCTGCGTCTAGTTCGTCAGTTACGTCGATAACCATTGACGTTAGTAGTTCAGCGTAGCCTTTAGCTTGCTCAAGTACTTCTTCGTAGCTTACTGGCTCCGCTTTGTAGAAGTTAACTAGTTGGAAGTTATGGAACTCCATGACTTCTTTTAGCTTCTCTGCGAAAGTCGCCATATCGAATAGGTCGCCAACGCGTAGACCGCGACGAGCAACTTTATCTTCGTATGCTGGACCGATACCACGACCAGTAGTACCGATAGCTTTTTTACCGCGAGCGATTTCGCGAGCTTGGTCCATTGCAACGTGGTAAGGAAGAATTAGCGGACATGCTTCAGAAATGAAAAGACGCTCGCGTACTGGAATACCGCGCTCTTCAAGAGGCTTCATTTCTTTAAGTAGAGCTTCAGGTGATAGTACAACACCGTTACCGATAACACATTTTACGTTATCGCGAAGGATACCTGATGGAATTAAGTGAAGAACGGTTTTTTCACCGTCAATTACGAGAGTGTGACCTGCGTTGTGACCGCCTTGGTAGCGTACCACGTATTTTGCATCTTCAGTTAAAAGGTCTACGATTTTACCTTTACCTTCGTCACCCCATTGGGTGCCTAGAACGACTACGTTATTTCCCATCTTTCCAAGTCTGATTGCTAGTTAAAAATGGATTCTAGCACCGAATCACGCTTCTTGCAGTCATTTTTTGTTCACAGAGTTGCTACCAGAATGTCATCTTGCCGCTTTGTTCATTTTGAAATCAGCATATCACTGATAGTATTTAGCTTTCTCTATTCGACTGGAAAGCGCTATGTCTGAATCCATATGGTTGGCGATTGGGCTCGTCTTGATCGTGGAAGGCATTGGGCCACTGATTGCTCCTAACGGTTGGCGGAATATGGTGGCTCAATTAAGTGAACAACCCAACAATCAGCTACGACGCATCGGTGGCTGCCTAGTAGTTGCTGGAGCCGTCATCGCCATCATGATGAGCTAGCACTTAGCATCAGATACAAAAAAAGGCTCCCTAAGGAGCCTTTTATTTCAATGAGACGCGGAGATTATTTCTCCATGCTGCCCTTCGACTGGTTCATGTATTGGAAGAACTCACTCTTCGGATCAAGCACCAGAATATCGCTCTTAGAGCTGAAGGACTTCTCATACGCACGTAGCGAACGTAGGAAGCTAAAGAACTCAGGGTCTTTGTTGTATGCTTCAGCATAAATCTTCGCAGCTTCAGCATCCGCCTCACCTCGTGTCACACGCGCAGTTTTATCAGCTTCAGCTAGAATAGTTGCTACTTCTAGTTCTGCTTGAGCACGAATAACTTCCGCTTTTTCACGACCTTGAGAACGGTGCTTACGAGCAACGGACTCACGCTCCGCACGCATACGACGGTAGATAGACTCACTGATTTCATCAGGCAGGTTGATTTTCTTCATTCGGAAATCAACGACACGAACACCCAAGTCTTTCATTGCGCTTTCACGCGTGTCTTTCAATACTTCAGACATGATTAGGTCGCGTTCACCATCAATCTCAAGCGCCTCACGAGCCGCTTCAGTTGCGACAACATCGGCACTTGCGTCTTCTGGTAGCACATCATCGTTACGTGGACCAGATACGATCTGTTTGATTTCACGAGCACCGATTTCAGAACGAAGCACGTCCGTCACTTTACGCTCAAGTAGTGCCTCTGCCGTTAGCGAGTTACCACCGCCAGTCGCGAGGTAGTAGCGACCAAAATCTTCAATACGCCACTTCACGTAGGTATCAATGATAACGTCTTTTTTCTCAGACGTTACGAAACGGTCTGCACGGCCATCCATTGTTTGGATACGTGCATCAAGTTGTTTCACACGGTCAAACAAAGGCATCTTGAAATGCAGACCAGGCTCGTAAATTCGAGTGATGTCGTTGTTGTCTTTCAAGACACGACCAAATCGAACCACGATACCGCGCTCACCTTCAGGAATCACAAACAAAGACATCAACATTAATGCCAGTGCGATTACCAGTACAGGGATCATTAACTTACGCATTCTTAGTATCTCCCTTGACGTGAACCTGTTGAACGAGACTGCGAGTTCGAAGTGTCTTCTTGTGTACGATCAGACTCAAGTTGAATTTGATCATAGGTTGAAGATGACTTCGATTTACGTTTGGTATCTGCTTTGCCCTCTTGTCCCGCCAACTTATCAATTGGAAGGTAAAGAAGATTGCCGCTTGATTCCGAGTCAATCAACACTTTCGAAGTGCTTGAGTACACCTCTTCCATTGCGTCAATGTACAGACGATCACGCGTTACACCAGGCGCTGCTTGGTATTCTGGTAGTAGTTTTTCGAACTGTGCTACCTGACCAAGAGCCTCGTTAGTGACACGCTCATTGTAACCTTGTGCTTCTTTCTTCAAACGCTCTGCACGACCCGTTGCCTTAGGCAAGATTTCGTTCTTGTATGCTTCAGCTTCACGAATGAAACGCTCTTCATCCTCACGTGCTGCGATTGCATCATCAAACGCATCTTTCACTTGCTCTGGTGGACGAGCAGACTGGAAGTTCACATCAACAAGTACCAGACCCATATCATAGCTATCAATGATTTGGTTCAGTGTTTCTTGCGTAGTTTGACGAATTTGCTGACGACCACTGGTTAGAATGCTATCCATCAATGAGTCACCAATTACTGCACGTAGTGCAGAATCCGTTGCTTGACGCAAGCTGTCGTCTGCATTGGTTACACGGTACAAGTATTTGTATGGGTCAGTCACTCGGTACTGAACATCCATCGCAACTGTTACAACGTTTTCATCTTTGGTCAGCATTAGACCAGATGCACGTAGTGAACGAATCGCTTGTACGTTTACCGCTTCGTACTCATCAATAAAGCGAGGACGCCAGTTAAGACCTGGGTCTACGATACGATCGTATTTACCTAAACGCAGTACAACACCACGCTCTGCTTCACCGATGGTGTAAAAACCAGCGAAGAACCAAACTGCAACAGCAATCAGAGCAATCACGCCAAAGCCAATTGCACTACCACCACCGCCGCCGATTGGAGAACCACCGCCGCCTTTTTTACCAAACTTGCCGCCCAGCTTTTGACTCAGTTTGTTGAACACTTCATCTAAATCTGGCGGACCTTGATCTCGGCCACCAGGACGCTGGCCACCACGATTATTATTACCCCAAGGGTCATTATCGCGGCCATTGTTGCCGTTGTTATTTCCAGGCTCATTCCACGCCATTAGAAAGCTCCATCATTTGATATGACGTTATACTGTAGCAGTCCTTTAAGTGACTATAAAGCCAGTCAAAACTGCCCCTTCTCTTTTTTCAAGTCTAGACCAATCTACTTGCTGCATTCGAATATCGATCAACAAGTTACCATCCTGGTCATATTCCTCACGTTGAATACACTTCATTTGGAAGAAGGTACTACGGAATCGTCCTTGATACTGTGGAGGAATTCGCAACTGATGCTCGACCATTTGTGACGCCAGACGTTCCGTCAGAGCCTCAAACAGGACATCAATGCCCAACCCATCCATTGCTGAAACCCAAACTGCGCGAGGTACGCCTTCCTCGTCTCGTTCTATACGTGGTTTCTGCGAATCTAGATTGTCGATTTTGTTCATGACAACCAGAGTCGGCACTTCATGCGCGTCGATCTCTTCTAGTACTTCATGAACAGCTTGAATATTCTCACGAAAACGCTCATCACTGGCATCAACAACATGTAACAAAATGTCAGCTTCTTGCGTTTCCTGCAAGGTTGCCTTGAAGGCCGCAACCAAGTCGTGTGGCAAATGTCGAATAAAACCAACCGTGTCTGCCAAGATGGCAGGACCAACATCTGCTAACTCTATCTTACGTAAAGTCGGGTCCAAAGTAGCAAATAATTGATCAGCCGCGTACACGCCAGCTTCTGTAATACGGTTGAAGAGTGTCGACTTACCCGCGTTGGTGTAACCCACAAGTGAAACCGTTGGGATTTCAGCTCGATTTCGGGCGCGGCGCCCTTGTTCACGCTGCTTCGCTACTTTGTCTAAGCGTCGCAGGATGGCTTTGATTCTGTCACGCAATAAGCGACGGTCGGTTTCCAGCTGGGTTTCACCCGGGCCACGTAAACCGATACCACCTTTCTGCCTTTCAAGGTGCGTCCAACCACGAATCAAACGAGTAGAGATATGACGAAGTTGAGCCAGCTCTACCTGTAGCTTACCTTCGTGTGTTCGAGCTCGTTGAGCAAAGATATCGAGAATAAGACCAGTGCGGTCGAGAACTCGACATTGGCACAGTGCTTCGAGGTTACGTTCTTGGGCAGGAGAGAGGGCGTGATTAAAAATCACAATTTCGGCACCCGTTGATTGTACCGCTGTAGCAATCTCTTGGGCCTTACCCTCTCCGACATAGTATTTCGGGTGTGGGGATTGACGACTACCAGTTACCACTTGTAGCGCCTCTACCCCAGCAGAAGAAACCAGCATTTCGAACTCAGCCAGATCTTCCCATTCACCTTCTTGCGTGAAGTTGATATGAACAAGTACGGCTCGCTCACCGGATTCATAACGGTCAAACAAGCAATCAACTCCTTATTTTAAAAATACTCGATGAAGAATTAATCTTCTGATTTCTCTTGTGGACGCTCACCTTGTGGACGTTCACCGCTGTGATGGCTCACTGGACGAGCCGGCACAACTGTTGAGATCGCGTGCTTGTACACCATTTGGTTAACAGTATTCTTCAGCAGGATCACAAATTGATCGAATGATTCGATCTGACCTTGTAGTTTAATACCATTCACAAGGTAGATAGATACCGGGATACGCTCACGACGTAGCGCGTTTAGAAATGGGTCTTGTAGAGATTGCCCCTTAGCCATTTTTATTTTCCTTATTTAATTTGTAGTTGTAATTATTTAGCTAGTGGTGCAATGCAAAAGATACGGCTTTTGCATCTGAGCTAAACGAATCAAAAATGCACTCTAAGTAATTAGCAGCATAGTATAAAAACCGCCAACAACAGATCCTTTGAGAGTGCGTTCACGCAAAAACGATCACATTATACACAGCTATGTCAATCAGATGCTATTGCTTCCGACATCGTTTCTAATGCCTGTTCAATGTTCTCGCTATCCAACCAAGTTAAATCATCCCAGCTGCGTAACCAGGTGATTTGACGCTTGGCCAATTGACGAGTCGCGCATACGCCACGAAATACCGCTTCGTCACGTGTACACTCCCCATCTAAATACTCCCACATCTGTCGGTAACCGACGCATCGTATGGAAGGAAGATCGGGGTGAAGATCTTTTCGCGAATGTAACGCTTTCATTTCTTCTTCAAAGCCCGCTTCCATCATCTTCTCGAAACGGAGTTCAATCCGACGGTGAAGTTCTGCCCTATCCTTGGGAGCTATTGCAAACTGCTTGACTCGGTATGGTAGGCTTTCACCTTTCGTTTGAGTCAATTCAGTCAAAGTTTTACCTGAAATGCGAAATACTTCCAATGCCCGAGATAAACGTTGGGGATCATTGGGATGGATTCTCGCGGCTGACACAGGATCAACCTCTTTGAGTTCATCGTGCAACACTGACCAACCTTTAGTCAATGCCTCTTGTTCAATTTGCTGACGAATTTCAGGATTTGCAGCAGGAAGTGGTGATAAACCTTCAAGTAACGCCTTGTAATACAGCATTGTTCCACCCACAAGAAGTGGAATTTTTCCTTCTGCAACAATATCATCCATCGCTTTCAATGCATCTCGACGAAAGTCGGCAACAGAGTAAGATTCACTTGGATCCAAAATATCTATCAAGCGATGAGGCGCCAAACTTAACTCTTTTTCATCCGGTTTCGCCGTACCGATATCCATCCCTTTGTAGATCAAAGCAGAATCAACACTGATGATCTCAATCGGAAATTTTTGACGAAGACGAATCGCCAGCTCAGTTTTGCCTGATGCAGTTGGCCCCATTAAAAATAGCGCCAAAGGTAGTTTATCTGTCATGGTTTTAATTTGGCTATCGTGGCAGAGAAATCAACAGCGGATACGAATTTTGTATCTTCTAATGGCAATTGACCATGTCTTAGCTGTTCAAGTTCCGCAATAATTTGAATGGCTTCAGAAAAAGTATAGTGACTCTTCACTGTCGTGACCTGTAATGCGAGCCAATCTATCAACTCAGACAGCATCTGAGCCGCTGCTATACCTTCGTTCACACAAGATTGCGCGTAAGATAACAGATCTGGTACTAAATTTTGTAAGTTTTGTTGACGCAGCGGAGCTGGGACGCCCATCACCATTAAGGCGTGCTCGTTTCTCGCTTTCAATTGAATACCAAGCAATGCCAAATCTTGTTGATAATCTTGGGCCAGTCTCACTAATTCGGCCTCTAACTTAATAGATAGAGGAACAAGCAGAGGTTGTGCCTTGAGTGCACCATCGCTTGGAGAAAGCTGGCCTTTTACACGATAAAATTCTGCTCTAGGTAACGAGACTAACGCCGCCCCACTGTCACTGCTCATCAAAACAAATTGTTCATCGACCACCATCAGCGCTTTGCCTAATGCAGTAATCGATGGCATTGATGTGTGCGAAGTTATCGTTTGGGGCGCTATTGGAGTGACTGCCTGAGCCTCAAACTCTGGCGTTTTCAACAGCTCGTGATAAGCGCGTACTTCTTGTTTAGTTGGCGCTGGTTCTACGTGGCGCTCTTTACTGTGACTTGGCTTTGGTGCGGGTTTGGATTCCACCCAATCATTACGTTTGAATGACTCCACTACGCGCACCTCTCGCACGGAGGTTTCACTAGGACCGCTATTACGAGGCTTCACTTCATAATCACTGCGTCCAGGATAAGCCGGTGTACTATCTATCGCTTGATAAACCCGCTCTGGTACTGGTGAAGATGCTGGCTCTTGTACTTTTTCAGGCTCTGGCGAATGCTCAATCTCTTCGGACTCAGTCGGTTCCACGCGATGAAATGCCGATTCATTCACCTGTGGTTTATCAATCACGGCGCTTTGTGAAAGTGCATCCGTCAAAGCTTGATAGATGAAATCATGCACCAAACGAGCTTGGTGGAAACGCACTTCATGCTTAGCAGGGTGAACATTCACATCTACTTGGTGCGGATCTAGCTCAATAAAGAGCACATACGCAGCAAACTGATCTGGCTTTAAGCTCATTTCATAGCTTTGACGAATCGCGTGATTGATTAATTTGTCACGCATCATTCGGCCATTCACATAGCAATATTGTAAATCGCTTTGCTGCCTTGCTCCCTCTGGTGTGGTAATCCACCCATGTAACTTTAACCCTTGATGCTCAAGCTCGATTCTGAGCATATGCCGCACAAACGCATTACCGCAGACAGCAGCAATACGCTTTTCGGTTTGAAGCTGATTTTTCGCCGCGCGATATTGACGGATGATCTTGCCGTTATGACGCACATTGATGGTGACATCAAAGCGGCTTAACGCAATGCGTTTCAATAACTCATCAATATGAGCAAATTCGGTTTTCTCCGTACGAAGAAACTTGCGACGCGCTGGAGTATTAAAAAATAAGTCCAACACCTCAACAGTCGTGCCAATCGGGTGCGCTGCTGGCTTAAGCTTCACCTGCATATCACGCCCTTCGGAGTAGGCACTCCAGGCTTCTTCTTGTGCCGCAGGACGCGACGTGAGCGTCAAACGCGAGACTGAGCTAATACTGGCTAACGCTTCACCGCGAAAACCTAGACTCATAATGGCTTCGAGATCATCTAAGGTATGTATCTTAGATGTCGCATGACGACTGAGCGCTAAGCCAAGTTCATCTTTCGCGATACCTTTTCCGTTATCACGAACACGAATCAGCTTTGCGCCTCCTTTCTCGATATCGATATCGATTCGAGTTGCGCCAGAATCAAGACTATTTTCAACCAGCTCTTTAATCACAGAAGCAGGTCTTTCGACCACTTCCCCTGCGGCGATTTGGTTTGCAAGTCTGGCTGGCAAAATTTTAATCGTCATAATGAGTTAGAAGCTCACCTACTTGTTTGGAATGATCAGGACTTGCCCAACCGCTAGCTGATCAGAGCGTAAGTTATTCGCTTTACGAATGCTCGATACGCTAACGCCGTATTTGGACGCTATTTTGCCAAGGAACTCACCCCGAGAAACCTTGTGCTTACGAATCGGTTTATCTTTTACCGCGACCGTTATCTTCAACTTTTGCCCTACCCACAAGGTATCTGACTTCAAGTTATTCTCTCGGCGGATATCTGAAACCTTCACTTTATAGTGATTCGCAATCTTACCTAAGAACTCACCAGACTTAACCTTGTGCGTAATGGTTTCTGTCTCAACAGTAATCGGTTTACTTGGCACTTTAATCGTACCAGCAGAAGGAATGTTGAGCTTCTGACCAATTGCCAAGCCTGTCGACTTCAAGTTGTTTGCCGACATCAGCGCTTTAGAGCTAAGCCCATATTTGTTCGCGATCACCGATAATGACTCGCCACGCTTTACAATATGTACCATTGGCTTCGCTGAAGGCGAGAACACCGTACCCTCTGGTGGGTTATCTTTTAAGTACTTGACGACCGCCTTAGTGATAGCCTGAGCTAACTTATCTTGGTGCGCTCGTTGAAACAGTAATCGCTCTTCTGTTGGGTTAGAAATAAAGCCCGTTTCCACTAGCACAGACGGAATCTGTGGAGAGCGTAAAACCGCAAGGCTGGTGTTGATCGGTTTGGTGTTATGCAGGTGCGCAACACGTCCCATCTCACCTAGGATTTCTGTTGCCAGCTTATAGCCTTCTTTTTGTGAATGACTAAACTGCAAGTCCAACAAAGTTTGGTTCACGTTACGATCTTTTGTCTTCGTGAAGAACGCATTACCCGAGCCGCCCAATAACTCAGACTGTTTCTCATGGTTCTCGACCCAACGAGCAATTTCGGTATTTGCACGACGAGTATTTAGTACGAAGACCGATCCACCGCGAGGCTTCGGTGAAGTAAACGCATCTGCGTGAATGGAAATCAGCAAGTGCGCATCATTTTCACGAGCAATCGCGACACGACGGTTTAAGTTTACAAAATAATCTCCCGTACGAGTCATGCGCGTTTTAATACCAGGAGTCGCATCGAGCTGAGCAGCAATTTTTCTTGAGATACTCAATACCGCATCTTTCTCGTACTTACGACGTGAAGGGCCAATAGAGCCAGGGTCTTCCCCACCGTGACCAGGGTCGATAACAATTAACACTTCTTGAGCTCGTTGAACTGAACTCATGTCTTTGCTGGCCGCCGCTGGCTTACTCGGTTTAGAGGTCGATGCCTTCTTACCGTGCGGTAAATCAATCACCAAGCGGTGACCATACTGCCCACCTGGTGTTGGGCTTAATTTAAATAATTCCGCTTGAACGCTCTTTTTTAGTTCAAACACCAAACGATAAGTGCCCTTCTCTGGAGGCGAGCTTTTTCGTACCAGTTTTAAAACAGGGCTATCCGTAACAGTAACAGGCAGTTTGGCCTGCATCGTCGTGCTTTTTAAATCCACGACAAGGCGATCCGGCCCTGATAAAGAGAAATAGGAATAGTCAGCTTCCGAGCCTAAATCGATGACAACACGTGTTTCATCAGGTGAAGGCCAAACTCGAAAACTCTTAACGACGTTAGCAAATGCTAAATTGGGGATGAGAAGGAGAAAAGTGGCGACAAACGTCGCCACTACTCTAAAATTTGAAAAACTCAACATAGCTCCAATCGACTGAGTAACTGCACACCATAATCATTATTAGCTGTTAGTTCGGCTACACGTTGCTCACCTTGGTAGCGAATGTTTACATCAAGATCCGGTTGTGGCAGTAAGCCATGCCCTTTTTCAGGCCATTCAACCAAGCAAATCGCATCGTCTGTGAAATAGTCTCGAATCCCCATAAACTCAAGCTCTTCAGGATCCGCAAGACGATAAAGGTCGAAGTGATATACTTGCCACTGATCCAACTGGTACGGTTCGACTAGAGTATAAGTTGGACTTTTCACGTTACCTTGATGACCAAGAGCACGGACAAAACCACGACTAAAGGTTGTTTTACCTGCACCCAAATCACCATGCAGATAAATTGTGGTTTGCTGGGAACAAAGCTGAGCCAAAGCGGTGCCTAGTGCAACCGTTTCATGCTCATCTTTTAAATTGAATTGTTTCGTGCTCATTGATGCTTCTCTAACTAATGATCGTTGACTATATAAAAATCAAAAGAACAGGAATAGTAAACCGTGTTGGTTTTGAGAGACAAGCTTTCAAATGTCATATGTGCGAAAAAAGTATCCAATAAACGGTATCTTAATCATCTTAGTATCGACCTAGATTTAGAATATATGCAAATGACTTCAATAAGCAGTATTCACAACATCAAAAACGTACCTAACTGGGTAGCACCAAAGCCAGAGATCCGTTAAGATCCGCCCCCCTTTATTCCGGTGGTTAACATGAACTACGAACAACTCGCACAACAAATCAAAGTTTGGGGAAAAGAACTCGGCTTCCAAAAAGTTGGGATCTGCGACGTTGATCTGAGTGAACATGAAGCAGCACTACAAAAATGGCTTGATGCAGGCTATCACGGCTCAATGGATTGGATGGCTCGTCACGGTATGATGCGTGCTAGACCCCATGAGCTACTCCCGGGAACCGTTCGCGTTATCAGCGTCCGGATGGACTATCTGCCACCAGAGGCTCAATTCGCTTCGAACCTCGCGAATAAAAGTCATGCCTATATTAGCCGCTACGCACTAGGGCGCGATTATCACAAGCTCGTCAGAAAGCAGCTAAATAAGCTCGGCAAACTTATTGAACAAGAGGTTGGTCAATATGGTTACCGACCTTTCGTTGATTCCGCACCAATATTAGAGCGACCTCTCGCCCAAAAAGCGGGCTTAGGTTGGACAGGGAAACATTCCCTGATTTTAGATCAAGACTGTGGATCGTGGTTCTTTTTAGGTGAACTACTTATCGACTTACCACTACCCGTTGATGAGCCAAGCGTTGATCAGTGCGGTAAATGCAAAGCATGCATTACATCATGCCCAACACAAGCCATCGTTGAAGACAAAGTTGTCGATGCCAGGCGTTGTATCTCTTATCTCACCATCGAGTTCGATGGCGTGATTCCTGAAGAGTTTCGAAAGCCAATGGGTAACCGCATTTATGGTTGTGACGACTGTCAATTGGTTTGCCCATGGAACCGCTACGCCGACATAACGGAGCAAGATGATTTCCACCGTCGTGACAGTTTCAAAAACCCTGACCTCGTCGACATGTTTAACTGGGATGAAGCGACTTTTCTAAAAAATATGGAAGGCTCCGCTATCCGTCGTATTGGTCATATACAGTGGCTACGTAACATCGCTGTCGCACTTGGTAATGCAGAATATAGTCAGCGAATCATAGATGCGCTGGAAAGTCGGCAAGGTGAAAATAAATTACTTGATGAGCACATTAAATGGGCTTTGACAGAGCAACAGAATCAACTCCCCACTGAGAGTAATTCATCTATAGAGACGAAAAAGCAACGCTTAATAAGGATAGTCGAGAAGGGACTGCCGAGAGACGCATAGAGCGTAGTCTATATGCAAGAGATTGAAAGTACTTTTGCATGTTCAATTCATGACCTTGTTCTCAATTTTGTAATGTGGAAAAAAATTTGAGATTCAAGAAAAACAAGCTAGCAGAAAAAAGTTAAACACAGCTCGGAGAAATGACTAGGATCAAAAAAACACCAGTTAATGATCGTATTTTAACGTACTCGATCCGACAAAAAACTTATTTTTTCCTTATATAACAATGAGTTAATTGATATTTCTTTGTTGTTTCCACTTCACTTTAGAGAAAAGATCTTTCTTCCCCATCATAAAAAGTCAAGCTAAAAACACTTTATCAACCAACTTATCCACAGAACGACGTATGTGGATAACTCTGTTAATTAAAGTAGATAAAACACGCGAAGCCTCATCATACTTGTACGTCAGCCGATTCATATCGTGTTTTAAACACAAACGAAATCGTCCGACATCATATGATGCGGATAAAAGTTTAGCTTTTGGGGATTCATGCTTCGCAGCATTATGAAAAAAGCGATGTGATTGGTTGCGAGAAGCAGGCGTTGAATCAAGCGGCGCATCCGTAGACGACTTAACAATTGTATACTAAATAAGTACTCAATCTATCGTCTTGTATTTGGTTGCGGGGGCCGGATTTGAACCGACGACCTTCGGGTTATGAGCCCGACGAGCTACCAAGCTGCTCCACCCCGC
>NZ_JAWOWF010000040.1:0-49063 GCF_033340295.1 Vibrio sp. 1401 | reverse complement strand
GCCTTGTTTGTTTTGCTTCCACTCAGCTATCGCTTCCTCATCAATCCAAAAGGTCAGAGAACCACGGTTGATTAAGGCTTTATTGTACTGCTTCCAGTTAGTTGTTTTGTAACGAGGTTTAGGCATGAGGCTACGACGATTGATGGGCGTAACCGCTCAGATCGTAGCTTCTTGATTTAGTTCCATCGAATTACGCAACAAAGCCACAACAACACCGCACCAAATTGATAAATGCTTAGACATAGATCTTCCTGATAAAAATTAACTTGACGCGATAATGCTATATATTTCATATTTGATTTTTAATAGCCAAATTTAAGAGGGTTAATCCCAAATATGGAACGTCACTCTTTGGATGACCTTTTGTTATTCGTTTCTGTTGCTCGTTATCAAAGCCTAACACAAGCATCTGAGCGTCTTAATGTCCCGTTAGCCACGCTAAGCCGGAAGTTAAAAAGGCTGGAAACAAACTTAAATTGCAGACTATTTAACCGCAGTGCACACCACTTTGCGTTAACAACTGATGGCGAAAAATATTATCAACTCTGTGAGCCATTACTTCTTAGCTTAAATAATGTGACATCGAGAATTGCGACTGAGCGTCAGTCTTTAAGCGGAACGATAAAACTATCAGCGCCAATTAACATGACACAGATGTGGTTAAAGCGGTGCGTTTATGAATTTGCAGAGCAACATCCGAAGATATGTATCGATTTAGATGTACAGAATGAAAAAATCAATCTTGTATCTAACCGTGTCGATGTTAGTTTTCGTCTTGGTGATCTTATTGAACAAGACTGGATTGCTCAGAAATTATGGTCGATTCCATTTGCGCTTTGTGCATCACGAAGCTATTTAGAACAACACCAACCGATTACCCATCCAGAACAACTTGTTCATCATCGCCTAATTACGGTAAACAACGACAGCCAATGGAAATTAGTTAATCAAATCACCAATGAAACATTTGATCATCCGCTAAAGTTTCAATTCACTTCAAATGATGTACTACTAGTTAGAGACGCCGTCATCCATGGTTTAGGAATTGCGTGGATTCCAACCTATTACTTTCATGAGCTAAATCATGATCAACATAACCTGCTGCCTTTGTTGCCGGAATGGCAATGCTCGGGTAAAGAAGTATTCATTATGTATCGAGACCGCGATAAAAGGCCTGCAAGAGTTGATGCATTTATTGAACATGTCTTAAATTGGAAAAATCGCATTCAAATGTTTGCTTGAAAGAGGTTTATCACATTGTGCTGTGCCGGTAACCTCAAGTGAAGCTTCATGACTCTGCTTCAATTGAGTTCATTTATTTAACCTCTAAAAGAATCATGAATACATAGGCAGTTAATGGGATTCGAGTTTACAAGTGATTCGGTCAGCTAAAACTCAAGCTAAGTAGAAAGTATTTGCAGTTGTATTTGCCTCTGAAAATCGTTTAGAGCTTTCTCATCCGCGAAGTTCTATAAGAAATTATTAAGGATATATTTGTGTGCGATTTCGTGAAAAAAATTATTGTAGGTTTACTTTTCAGTGCTTCGTCTTTTGCTTCCTTAAGTCAATATGTTCCAGCAATGAATGATAAGAACGGTTATGTAGAACCATTTCAGATGTTTGATAATGTCTATTATGTAGGAGACAAGTGGGTCTCATCATATGCCATTGCTACAGAAGACGGACTTGTTATCATTGATACGCTTGACTTCCCTTACTCTGAGTGGATACCTATCAACCTAGAGAAGCTAGGGCTAAAAGATAAGCCAATAACGCACATATTGGTAACTCATGGGCATTCTGACCACGTTGGGGGCGCCCAGTTACTTCAAGAGAAGTATGGTTCCAAAGTCGTGATGACCAAAAGCGCTCATGAACTATCTATACAGCAATCAAACAAAAGCGAAGGTGAGAACAAGTTCCTTCCTCCAAATTTAGACATAGAGATAAAAAGCGATAGCTCCATGGTTATTGGTGGACATGAGTTTAAGTTCTATCTCACACCTGGCCACACGGAAGGTGATTATTCCTTAGACTTCGCTGTTGAAGATAATGGCGAACAATATCGTGCTTTTATCGTTGGTGGGCATAGCGTAAGTAGCAATGATCCAGAAGTTATTGGCCAGTTCCTGACTAGCATGGAGAAAATTAGAAAAATTTCACTACAGGCACCTATTGTGAACGTTAACCTTTCGAACCATCCACATAAAAATTTCCTTTTTGAAAATAGGAAGAAGCTCGGCACAAGCGGTAACCCGTTTATCAGTGAGGCAAACTTCTTCATGTTCCTTAAGCAACAAGAAGATTTAGCTAAGGGAAAACTAGAAGAACTATAATACCGTGGTATACGAGCAGCCTTCGTTATTAGGTTAGAGATTTGCTCTTGAGTTATAGCTAAGGCTTTGATGAGTTGCTCAATCAAGATTCGACACTTGTGGTAGCTATATTGTTTGTAGGTTCTAGTGGCAAAGGCGCTGTGCGTAAACATTCGTATTGTGTGCCTTAAACCTTTGCAAGGCGTTACGTGCTTTCTGGAAAAGTCTCAAAATAGCGTACAATTAGCGTTTTGACACAGCGGAAATCATCATGGCCAAAACTGTTCAGCAGCAAATCGGAAACATTGCTCTAGTCGTTGAAAATTACGACGATGCTATCGAGTTCTATACTCAAAAACTTCAATTCACTCTGGTTGAAGATACCCACCTAGGTGGTGGTAAACGCTGGGTTCAAGTTTCTCCTCCAAACTCCAATGGTACAAACCTACTTTTAGCTCAAGCGAGTACACCGGAGCAAACGCATGCAGTAGGAAATCAAACAGGTGGTCGTGTTTTCCTGTTTCTGCAAACTAATGATTTTTGGCGTGACTACGAGTTGATGAAGAAAAATGGTGTTGTATTTAATGAAGAGCCTCGTGTGGAAGAATACGGGACAGTGGTGGTGTTCCAAGATCTCTATGGTAATAAGTGGGACTTACTGCAACTGAACTGAGAAACTACACAGCACCTGCATAACATAGTGTTCATGAGGAGTTTCCAACAAGCTTTTAAGGCTCTGAGATATTAGTGCTAATTCAAAGGTTCTCAGAAGTTACTGTATTTCTAAATCACTTTTGTGCAAACAATAACTAGCCATCATTCCTTCTCGATGTATCAACAAGTGTTAGGGCGGCACACCAAAAACAAAAAGGCGAACCAAACGGTTCGCCTTTGTCGATTTAGAGACTACAAAAATTAATCTTCGTAGTTATCGATGCTTGGGCATGAACAGATTAGGTTACGGTCGCCGTATACGTTATCCACGCGATTTACCGTTGGCCAGTACTTCCAAGATTTGGTCGCTTTAGACGGGAAGCAGCCAATCTCGCGAGAGTAAGGGCGGTCCCAATCTTCAGCTGAAAGATCAACTTGTGTGTGTGGCGCGTTAACAAGTGGGTTGTTATCCAGTGGCCATTCACCGTTTTTCACTTTCTCCATTTCTTCGCGGATAGCGATCATCGCATCACAGAAGCGGTCTAGCTCTTCTAGATCTTCCGATTCCGTTGGCTCAACCATTAGCGTGCCCGCTACAGGGAACGACATAGTTGGCGCGTGGAAACCGTAGTCCATTAGACGCTTCGCGATGTCTTCTTCGCTGATACCTGTTTCTTCTTTCAGCGGACGAATGTCGATAATACATTCGTGCGCTACGCGGCCATTTTTGCCACGGTAAAGAACAGGGTAGTGTTGGCGAAGTGTTTCCATCACGTAGTTTGCGTTCAGAATTGCTACTTTTGTTGCATCTGTTAGGCCAGGTTCGCCCATCATTGCGATGTAAGCCCAAGAGATAGGTAGGATAGAAGCGCTACCCATATCTGCTGCTGATACTGCGAAATCTGCGCCTTCTACACCGTCTTCAATATGCCCTGGTAAGAAAGGAGCTAGGTGAGATTTCACACCGATAGGACCCATACCCGGACCGCCACCACCGTGCGGGATGCAGAAGGTTTTGTGTAGGTTTAGGTGAGAAACGTCTGAACCGATGAAGCCTGGTGATGTTAGACCAACCTGCGCGTTCATGTTAGCGCCGTCTAGGTAAACCTGACCGCCAGCGGCATGAACCATTTCACACACTTCTTTCACTTTCTCTTCGTAAACGCCGTGCGTAGAAGGGTAAGTGATCATAATGCTTGATAGGTTGTCTTTGTGTTTCTCGATTTTCGCTGCTAGGTCGTCGATGTCGATGTTGCCTTCTTCATCACACTTAACCACAACCACTTTCATTGACACCATAGATGCTGTCGCAGGGTTAGTACCGTGCGCAGAGCTTGGGATCAAACATACGTTGCGGTGACCTTCGCCACGGCTTTCGTGGTAGCGTTGAATCGCGATAAGGCCTGCGTACTCACCCGATGCACCAGAGTTTGGTTGTAGTGAGAATGCGTCATAGCCAGTGATTTCACATAGCTTTTCTTTAAGGTCTTTTGCGAGTGCTGCGTAACCAGCTGCTTGTTCTGCTGGTGCGAACGGGTGGATCGAACCAAACTCAGGCCAAGTAACTGGGATCATCTCTGCTGCTGCGTTCAGCTTCATCGTACAGCTGCCCAGTGGGATCATGCCGTGCGTGAGTGAGAAGTCTTTGTTCTCTAGCTGTTTTAGGTAACGCATCATCTGTGTTTCGCTGTGGTGCGTGTTAAACACAGGGTGTGTTAGATATTCTGTTGTGCGGCGCAATGCTTCTGGAATGGCTGCAAACTCGTTGCCTGCGATTTCAGTTGATAGTGCTGCGACTTCTTCTTTCACACCGAATACTGCGAATAGGGCTTCTACATCTGCCACGGTTGTGGTTTCGTCGAAGCTCACACCTAGCTGAGTACCCAACTTACGTAGGTTGATGTCTGCGGCTAGTGCTTTCGCGTATAGGTCTTCAGTTTGTGCACCTGTGTTGATAGTGATGGTGTCGAAGAAGCTGTTGTGAGCAAGCTCGAAGCCGCCTTTAGTTAGGCCAGCGGCTAGGATGGCTGTCATGTGGTGCGTACGACGAGCAATCGTGCGTAGACCTTCTGCGCCGTGGTAAACCGCGTAGAAAGACGCCATGTTCGCTAGCAGTGCTTGAGCAGTACAGATGTTTGATGTCGCTTTTTCACGACGGATGTGCTGTTCACGCGTTTGCATTGCCATACGCAGTGCTTGGTTACCGTTGGTATCGATAGAAACACCGATAACACGCCCAGGCATTGTACGCTTGTGCTTATCACGCGTTGCCATGAAAGCAGCGTGTGGACCGCCGTAACCCATCGGCACGCCAAAACGTTGTGCTGAACCGATTGCTACGTCTGCGCCCATTTCACCTGCAGGTTTAAGCAGGGTAGAAGCAAGAAGGTCCGTTGCTACAGTCACTAGTGTTTTGTTTGCTTGCGCTTTAGCGATGATGTCCGTTAGGTCACGAACTTCACCTGTTGTACTTGGGTATTGAACTAGTGCGCCGAACACGTCTTGCTCTGGTAGTGATTCTAAAGAACCAACCAAGACTTCAAAGCCGATGAATTTCGCACGAGTTTTTACCACTTCGATGGTTTGTGGGTGAACGTCGTCAGCAACGAAGAATACGTTGCTCTTGCTTTTACCCGCACGCTTACAAAGTGTCATCGCTTCTGCTGCTGCCGTTGCTTCATCGAGCAATGACGCGTTCGCGATTTCCATACCAGTAAGATCCATCACCATTTGTTGGTAGTTTAGAAGTGCTTCTAAACGACCTTGTGAGATCTCTGGTTGGTAAGGGGTGTAAGCAGTGTACCAGCCCGGGTTTTCCATCACGTTGCGTAGAATCACGTTCGGCGTGAAGGTGTTGTAGTAACCCTGACCAATGAATGTACGTTTAACTTGGTTCTGATCGGCGAACTTACGCATTGCTGCCAGCATGTCTGCTTCGCTTTTCGCTTCTGCCAAGCTCATTGGTTGCTCTAGGCGAATTTGTGCTGGTACGGTTTCGTCGATAAGCGAATCTAGGCTAACTGCGTTGATCGCTTCCAACATTTTCTGTTGGTCAGATTTGTTTGGTCCATTGTGGCGAGCAACGAACTCGTTTTGTGTGCTGAGGCTTTGAAGTAATTCAGTCATTGTCCTTTACCTACTCCTTGGTTCGGGTAACGGATTTGCGTTACTGATAAATTAAATTATACGTCCGAACCTAGAAAAAAAGCTGTTCTCTAAACAGGCTAGGGAACAGCTTTCGTCACATCCTAATTACTCTTCTTCGATAGAGTTTAGGTATTCGTCTGCGTCTTTCAGGTTATCTAGTTCAGATACATCAGACATCTTCACTTTTACGATCCAGCCACCTTCGTACGGCTCTTCGTTAATTAGCTCTGGGCTGTCTTCTAGTTCTTCATTGATTTCTACGATTTCACCAGTGATTGGTGCGTAGATGTCTGACGCTGCTTTTACAGATTCAACGAGAGAGAAGCTTTCACCTGCTTCAACTTCGTCTTCTACGTCTGGTAGGTCAACGAATACCACGTCACCTAGCATTTCTTGTGCATGCTCAGAAATACCAATTGTTACTGTGCCGTCACCGTTGTCACGTACCCACTCGTGGCTATCTGCAAACTTCAGTGTTTTGTCCATTGCTTAATCTCCGAATAACTTGTCAGGAATTATTATGATTTTAAAAAAATCGTTTACTGGTATAGAGGAAAGCGACTGCAAAGTTCTTTTACTTCTTTGCGAACGCGTTTTTCAACTTCTGCGTCACCTTCAGGGTTGTTCACTAAACCGTCCAGTACGTCACCAATCCAATTACCGATGAGTTTGAATTCTTCAGCGCCAAAGCCGCGGCTTGTACCCGCAGGCGTTCCTAAACGGATGCCCGATGTAATCATAGGCTTCTCTGTATCGAATGGGATGCCATTTTTGTTACATGTGATCCCAGCACGCTCTAGAGCTTCTTCTGCTTTATTGCCTTTCAACCCTTTCGGACGAAGGTCAACCAGCATTAGGTGCGTGTCTGTGCCACCAGTTACGATGTCGCAACCGCGAGTTTGCAATACTTCCGCTAGGACTTTTGCGTTATTGATCACCGAATCAATATAAGTTTTAAATTCAGGGCCAAGCGCTTCACCAAATGCGACCGCTTTGGCTGCGATAACGTGCATCAGTGGGCCACCTTGTAGGCCAGGGAATACGGCTGAGTTGATTTTCTTAATGATGTCTTCGTGGTTAGTAAGAATCATACCGCCGCGAGGGCCACGCAATGTTTTGTGTGTTGTAGTCGTAACAACGTGTGCGTGTGGCAGTGGGCTAGGGTGCGCGCCTGTTGCGATAAGACCGGCGATGTGTGCCATGTCGACCATAAGAATTGCATTTACTTCGTCTGCGATTTCACGGAATTTTGCAAAGTCGATAGTACGTGGAATAGCGCTACCACCTGCGATGATCATTTTAGGTTGGTGCTCAAGTGCTAGCTCACGAACATCTTCGTAGTTGATTTCCAGTGTTTCGCGATCAACACCGTATTGAACTGCATTAAACCATTTACCAGAAAGTGCAGGGCGTGCACCGTGCGTCAGGTGACCACCTGCGTCTAAAGACATACCAAGAATGGTGTCACCAGGTTGAAGCAGTGCTAGTTTTACTGCGCCGTTTGCTTGTGCGCCTGAGTGTGGTTGAACGTTTGCGTATTCACAATTGAAAAGTTTTTTTGCGCGTTCGATAGCAATGGCTTCCACTGTATCTACGTGCTCACAACCACCATAGTAACGACGACCTGGGTAGCCTTCAGCGTATTTGTTTGTTAGGCATGTGCCTTGAGCTTGCATTACCGCTTTAGAAACAATGTTCTCTGAAGCGATAAGTTCGATTTGTTCGTTTTGGCGAGCGGATTCCGCTTGAATTCCAGCAAAGACAGCATCATCTGTCGCAGAGAGGTTGGTAGAGAAAAAGTTTTCCAAGCTGTGGTTAGGGTAACTCTTATTCATGGTAGTTGACCTTCCAAATCTGAAAATGAACCCGCAATAGATGAGTTATGATTTGCGGTTGTGGTTCATTTGTCCTCAAAAACAGCTGAACTGCGTAGCAGAACAGAGTGAACATCCGGCCCTAAATTTGGGCAAAAACTCCGTTGGATTGCGTGTTTCCTTTACCAATCTCTTACGGAAATATGCATCTCTACATCTAACAAGTTGGTAACATAGCGCCTGTGACGGGAACAATCAACCAAAAATTTCCTATAGGAAACAAGATTTCAAAATTTGTTAACAAGAGCACGCTTTAATTCACTTGGTGGACTTCTATCCACTATGTGCTTCATGCACAATGCGAGTAAGACAAAAAATATGGATATCTATAGAGGGATTTATGGCAGAAAGTATTTACGATGAATACCCATCGATGACGTTGGCAAAAGAGCAACATGACCAAAATATCGAGCCGTTAAAACTGGGCCAGCGTATTAAGGATATCCGCTCGAAACTCGGTATCACATTAGAAGAAGCGAGTCAGCGAACCGGGCTTGCTCGATCTACACTGAGCAAAATAGAAAATGAGCAGATCTCCCCGACGTTTCAAGCGATGCAAAAATTGGCACTTGGCTTACAAATTGACATGCCACAACTCTTTGAGCCACCTAGAAAAAAGGTAGCGACAGGGCGCAGGGATGTTACCAAGAAGAATGAAGGTAAACCACACCCAACACAAACCTATGAACACGAACTGCTCGCGACACAACTTTCCAACAAGAAAATGATGCCGTTTAAGAGCCAAATTCGAGCTCGTAGTTTTGATGAATATAAAGACTGGGTTCGTCATGATGGCGAAGAATTTCTGCTTATCTTATCTGGTGAGGTCATGTTCTATTCTGAGTTTTACGAACCTGTTGTTTTAAGCGAGGGAGACAGCGTTTATTACGATGCAAATATGGGACATATGTTGACCAGTGTTAGCGAAGAAGATGCGCTCATTTTGTGGGTGACAGCCAAATAGTGATAAATACTTGTAAATTTCCTATAGTGAAAGCAAACGATTGCTGCTGGTGGTCGTTATGATGAAAAAGCGCTTTTTTGATGAGAACTTGCTCATTAAAGCGCTTTTTTTGTACGATTTGTTGTGATTAAAATGTTAAGAGTCACACTTTTGCAAGTCGATCTACGTCTTGTTCGTGCAAAATAGAATGAGCCATGTTTATTATTGGAAACACATCGAATGCCGATAGCATTCTCGGGTCTATCTAAATGGAGACGAAAATGACTCAAGAACTACTGAAAACACCACTACACGCACTTCACGTTGAAGTTGGTGCCAAAATGGTCCCGTTCGCGGGTTACGATATGCCTGTTCAGTATCCTCTAGGCGTAAAGAAGGAACACTTACATACTCGTGATGCGGCAGGTCTGTTTGATGTTTCTCACATGGGACAGCTTCGCCTAGTTGGTGACGGTGCAGCTGCGTTCCTAGAAACATTAGTCCCAGTGGATATTGTGGATCTTGAGTCTGGTAAACAGCGTTACGCTTTTTTCACTAATGAAGAGGGCGGCATCATGGACGACTTGATGGTGGCTAACCTAGGCGATCATCTGTTTGTGGTTGTGAACGCAGCATGTAAAGCGCAAGATATCGCACACCTACAAGCGCATTTACCATCTGGTGTTGAGCTAGAAATTATCGAAGACCGAGCTCTACTTGCAATCCAAGGCCCTAAAGCGGCGGCTGTATTGGCGCGTTTTGCACCAGAAGTTTCTGAAATGCTGTTCATGGATATTTGTAAAGTCGATGTTTTAGGCACCGAGTGCATTGTTTCTCGTAGTGGTTATACAGGCGAAGACGGTTACGAAATCTCGGTTCCTGCTGACAAAGCGGAAGAGCTAGCACGTAAACTGACTGCGGAAGATGAAGTTGAATGGATTGGCCTTGGTGCTCGTGATTCACTTCGTCTTGAGTGTGGCCTTTGTCTATACGGTCATGACCTAGACACAACAACAACACCTGTTGAAGCGAGCTTGCTATGGGGTATCCAAAAAGTTCGTCGTATTGGTGGTGAACGTGAAGGTGGTTTCCCTGGCGCAGACATTATTCTTAAGCAGATTGAGACTAAAGATGTGGCGCGTAAGCGTGTGGGTCTAGTAGGTCAAACCAAAGCGCCAGTGCGTGAAGGTGTTGAACTGTTTGATGCTGACGGCGTTAAAATTGGCGTTGTAACCAGTGGTACGGCGGGCCCGAATGCAGGTAAGCCAGTCTCAATGGGGTATGTTCGTGCGGATTTGGCGGCGATTGGTACTGAAGTGTTCGCTGAAGTGCGTGGCAAAATGCTACCAATGACAGTTGAAAAAATGCCGTTCGTACCACAACGCTACTACCGTGGTTAAAACGAATTGAAACAAAAATGCCGAGCTTTGTAGCTCGGCATTTTTATGTCTTCTTTTCGCTTGTTTGCTTTTAGTTTACTGCTTCATCAATAGTACAGCACATATCAATAACGATATCTTCAAGCTTTTCCGGATGAATCATCTCTTCTTTTGCGATCCCAAATTGAGAGGCCATAATGGTATTAAACAATTCCCAATGCTTGATCAGCAGTTTTTCGCGATTATCTGCAATATCCGGCCATGTTTCTTGCATCATTGGCGCGAGACTGACAGCACCATGTGCGAAGATCAACATTTGCCACTTTGATTCCCACTGATCAAATTGTGCATTAGGGTTTTCGCTGTTGTACTGCTCGAAAATTCCGGTAAATATTGCAGCGAACTCATCTTTTGACTTTAAGAAATACTGCAGTAGAGCACCGTCATCGCCTTGTCGAATGGCATCGGCGATCATCTGTACTGGATGAGGATTGACGAGAGCAAATGCTAGCATGCGAACCATAAACAGATAAATTTTTCTATTCGAAGGTGTGTTCTCCGGCATTTCATTGATGAGTTCAGCCATATAGCACTGCATGAACTCGTCCATTGCATCGCTAACCGCTTGCCAGATTTTCTCTTTGCTGCCGAAGTGGTGACGGATCAAACTATGTGAAACACCAGCCTTTTCACTGATATTGCGCAGCGAGACACGCTCGTAACCAAGTTCACAAAACATATCTGCTGCCACTTTAAGGATCAGACACTTAGTTTGTTCTGCTGCTTCAGCACTTCTACGCCCCTGCTTTCTTTCATTCATAGTTCGAATTTTCCCGAATATTAATCACGCGCTTACTTTTACCAGAAACCGAACGCTTTGACTAATTAATTTGCTATCCACCTGGAAAATATGTTGATCAATTTCAAATTCTGCTTATACTGCACGGCTGTGTAATATATAAAACCTACGGAGAAAGCGGGTGCGAAAACAATATTTAAAGCGCACTTTAGTTGGCGCAGTGGTGACATTAAGTCTTTCTGGAATGCTAACTGGGTGTAATAAAGCCATTTCTGAGCCGTCTGAACCTTTAATCAAACCTGTAAAATTACTGGCGGTGAAAGACCTAGAACTTGAAGACTCGCACGCCTTTTTAGCGCGTATTGATGCAACACATCGCGCGCAGCTTTCTTTTCAGGTTGGTGGAGAGGTAGATGAATTACGTGTACGCATGGGTCAAAAGGTCCAACAAGGTGAAGTGCTCGCAACGTTAGACCCTAAAGATCTTCAGCTTGCGTTAGATGCCGCTCAAGCGCAGTACGCGTTAGCGAAAACACAATGGGACCGCGCGAAAAACCTTTACGGAAAAAAACTCATTAGTACTGATGAGTACGATCAGAAAGAAACTCAATATAAAGCGGCATTGGCGAACTACGAACAAGCTAAAACCGATTTGAGCTATACCAAAATTCATGCACCGTTTGATGGCATTGTGTCATATACCTATGTCAACCCGTTTCAAGTAGTAGCAGAGAAGCAGGAGATCTTGAATCTCATTGATAACACGACGTTGGATGTGTCGTTCACCTTGCCTGTAAGTTATGCGGAATCTGTATCACTTGAGTCACTGCAAAACTCCGATATGTGGGTGACGATGGATAGCGAGCCAGGAAAACGTATTCCTGGGCAATTTAAAGAAATTTCGACGCAGCCAAACATCGATACCAATAGTTATGAGGCGATCGTGACCATCACTCGGCCAGAAGATCGCAATTTGCTGACAGGTATGACAGGGCAGGTACACATGGCTAAACAACATGTATCGGACGCGATGACGTTACCTCAGTCTGCTTGGGTCAACAAAAATGGGACGCAAGGTGAAGTTTGGGTAATGGACAGAAGCACGCAGCAGGTCAATAAAGTCACTGTGTCACTTGACGCAGCAGGTGGTGTGAAAGCCGGGCTTGATAACAATGATTACGTTGTTATTGCTGGTGTTGAGAGACTGGTTGAAGGACAAGTGGTGAAAGCTTGGGTTCGTGAGGGAGGCATTTAATGAAACGTTCTCTACTTACGATCTCTGCGATTGCACTTGCAGTTTTAACAGGGTGCAAAAATGAAAACCAAGCTATCGTCGAGCAGCCACTTTTTGTGTCGACTATCTCGGTGGATGCACCAGTACAAAGTCAACATCGCGCGTTCAAAGGCATAGTAGTGCCTGCAGAGCAAACGCCAATGGCATTTCGCCGCGCTGGGGAAGTTCAGCACGTATTGGTTAAAGCGGGTGACGTTGTGAAGCAGGGGCAAATGATCGCAAAGCTAGATGATAGCAAAGAGAAGCAAGCCGTGAATGACGCAGAAGCACAATACACACTCGCAATTCGTCAGCTTAAACGCGGTGAAGACTTGCATGCACGTCAAATGATTTCAAAAGCGGAACTTGATGAGCTAACCGCCAATAAAGAGCTAGCTGAGGCTACTTTCTATAACGCGACCAATCAATTGAATTACACCCGTTTATTCGCCCCGTTCGCCGGTAAAGTATCTGATGTTTTCAAAGAACGTTTTGAGCGTGTGGCAATTGGTGAACCCGTGTTAAACCTATACCAAAACGATTTGGTTTACGTGCGTATTGAGCTTTCCGACAATGTTTTAGCGATGGTAGACCCAAACTCAGACAGCATGAGCTACAAGCCTAGAGCAACCTTCTCCGGCATCGATGGCAGATTTGCTTTGGACTATTTAGAGCACACAAGTGAACCCAACGCTGAAACTCAAACCTACGAAATGTACTTGACGATGCCACAGCCAAAAACAGAGATATTGCCGGGAACCAGCGTAAGCGTTTTGGTCGATATGGTGAAGGCGGGCATTACCTCTATTGATGGTTACAGTGTTCCTGTCACGGCGCTTCAAGCAGGCAGTGAAGGGAATGAGTTCTTTGTGTGGAAAAAAGAAGGTGACATTGTCACACGAGTGCCTGTCATGATTTCTCAAGTGAATGGCAATGGAGCCATTGTGTCGTCAGGTGTTAGCCAGGGCGATATTCTGATTAATTCAAATCTGCGTAAATTACGCGAAGGTAAACATGTGGATGTTGTGGAGAATAACCAATAATGAACATTGCTGAGTATTCAATAAAAAACAAAGTCATCAGCTGGTTGTTCATTATTATCCTTGCTGTTGGTGGTTTAACGTCATTTTTGGAGCTTGGACGATTAGAAGACCCGGCATTTACGATCAAAGATGCCATGATCATCTCAACATACCCTGGCGCGACGTCAAAAGAAGTTGAAGAAGAGCTGACGTATCCTCTAGAAAAAGAGATTCGAAAACTCCCTTATATCGACAAAATTACCTCTACGTCTTCTAATGGTATGTCTCAAATAACGGTGAGCATGGAAATGGACTATGGTCCTGATGAACTGCCGCAAATTTGGGATGAAATGCGCCGTAAAATTAATGATTTACGACCATCATTGCCCCAAGGTGTTCAGTCTTTACAGATCATTGATGATTTCGGTGACGTTTATGGCGTGATGTTAATGCTCACTGGTGACGATTACGACTATGTAGAGCTGAAACGTTATGCGGATTACCTGACCCGTGAAATCGAGCTTGTTGATGGTGTTGGTAAGGTAGACATCACGGGCGATCAGCAAGAAATGCTATTCGTTGAGATCTCACTTGATCGCCTTGCTGCACTGAACTTAGACATGAATGTGGTTTCGAGCTTGTTGAACCAGCAAAACAATGTGGTTTCAGCAGGGGAAGTGATGGTCAATGGCGAAAGCCTTGTTATTCGCCCAAGCGGCACCTTAAACACTGTAGAAGCACTAGAAAATCTGATCATTCATGGCCGTGACACAGGAAATCTAATTCGTCTAAAAGACGTAGCAACGATTTCTCGCGGTATTCAAGAGAAGCCAGGCAACGTCGTACTCTTTAACGGTCAAAAAGCGATTAATATCGGTATCTCGTTTGCATCGGGTGTGAACGTGGTTGAGGTTGGTGAACGTTTGGATGCGGAGCTCGCGAGCCTTGAGTCTATCAAGCCTGCTGGCATCGATATGAACTACTTTTACAACCAAGCCAATGAGGTGGATGAATCTGTTAAAGCGTTTGTAATTAGTCTAGCGGAGGCAGTGGCGATCGTAATCATTGTGTTGCTGTTTACTATGGGTTTACGCAGTGGTGTCATCATTGGAGTTGTGTTGTTATTGACGGTATTTGGTACCTTCATTTTGATGAATTACAACAACATCGAACTGCATCGTATTTCTCTTGGCGCGTTAATTATTGCCTTAGGTATGCTGGTTGATAACGCGATTGTTGTCGTGGAAGGCATATTGGTTGGCCTAAAGAAAGGGCGTACCAAAGTTCAAGCGGCTGTCGATATTGTAAAGCAAACACAATGGCCTTTGCTGGGCGCGACTGTTATTGCAATTACGGCTTTTGCACCTATCGGCTTGTCGCAAGATGCGACAGGTGAGTTCATGGGCTCTCTATTCTGGGTGCTGTGTTTCTCACTATTTTTAAGCTGGATTACCGCTATTACACTGACGCCTTTCCTTGCCGATCTTTTGTTGAAAGAGGAAAACAAAGAGCAAGGTACTAGCGAAGATGATCCTTATAAAGGCTGGTTGTTTGTCGTATTTGGGGCATCGCTGAAATTTGCATTGCGATTCCGCTGGCTTACCGTTGCTGGCATGGTGGCGCTATTAGTGGGTGCTGTCGTGGCATTTGGTAATGTAAAACAGCAGTTCTTCCCACCATCGAATACGCCGATGTTCTACGTGGATATGTGGATGCCAGAAGGTACTGACATCCGTGAAACGATCAAAAAAGCTGAAGAGGTCGAAAGCTACATTCGTCAGCAAGATGATATTGACTTTGTTTCTGCTTCGATTGGGCAGGGCCTACAGCGTTTTGCTTTAACCTATCAACCAGAAAAAAGTTACGAAGCGTACGCTCAGTTCCAAGTTCGCGCGACTGATCGTGAGAAAATGTTTGGTTTACTGCATAAGTTAGATGAGAATCTGGCGAAAACATTTGATGCGCCTACGTTCCAGTTTAAATTGATGGAATTTGGTCCATCACCAGCGTCTAAGATCGAAGCGCGTATTACTGGCCCTGATCCACAAGTTTTACGTGACTTGGCGGTGCAAGTTGAAGACATCCTTCATACCGATCCTGGTGCCCGAAACATTCGTCACGATTGGCGAGAGCGCACCAAGGAACTTGTACCCGTTTTCAATGAGTCTAAAGCTCGTCGCTTAGGTATTTCGAAAGAAGATCTTTCAAGCACACTGCAAATGGCGTTTGGTGGTAGCACCTTAGGTTACTTGCGTGATGGTACACATACGTTGCCAATTATGACACGCCTTCCTGAAGAAGAACGCGTAGATTTTGAATCACTACAAAACGTGACCATTTGGAGTCCTTCGTTGCAAACGTATATTCCGGTTGATCAAGTGATTGATGGCGTTCAACTGGATTGGAGTGAGCCGCTAATTCAGCGTCGTGACCGTAAGCGTACGTTAACCGTTCTCGCGGACCATGATGTGTTGAGTGACGACACGGCAGCAAGCTTATTTGCTCGTGTACAGCCTAAAGTGATGGCATTGCATGTTCCAGAAGGGTACGAAATCACATGGGGTGGTGAGTACGAATCATCCAAAGATGCACAAGAAGGCCTATTCGGTTCATTGCCGATGGGTTACTTGTTGATGTTCATCATTACTATTTTACTGTTTAACTCAATCAAAAAGCCGTTGGTCATTTGGTTCACCGTTCCGTTAGCGATCATTGGCGTTGCTTTTGGTTTGCTTACCACGAACATGCCGTTCAGTTTTACAGCATTCCTTGGTTTGTTAAGCCTAAGTGGCATGATTTTGAAAAACGGTATTGTGTTGCTTGACCAAATTAACCTTGAGTTGGAGTCAGGTAAAGATCCTTACCTCGCGATTGTCGATAGTGCGATAAGCCGCGTTCGTCCGGTAAGTATGGCTGCGCTAACGACTATCTTGGGGATGATTCCACTGGTCTTCGATGCCTTCTTTGGCTCGATGGCAATAACGATTATGGCAGGTCTTGGTTTTGCTACTGTACTGACACTGATAGTGGTGCCAGTGATGTTTGCAATTCTGTTTAGGGTAAAACCGACCACTGCATAGGGACTCCTGGCTATTTGCCAGCTTCCTGCCTAGCCCTGAAGGTTTTCTTCGGGGCTTTTTTGATCTTACTAATATATACCAAACCATTCATTTGCTTGATTTTAATGATTTTCTTACGATTACAATGCAAATCATGCGTATACTGATGTAACGACACATCAAAGATTGAGATTACATGAATAAGCGCATATTAAACGGACTCTTCTTCGTTGGTTCTTTCACCTTGGTTGGCTGCACCGCGACGGATAGCATGCCGACAGAAACCAAACAACCTGCCCCTAAAGTCAACAGTGTTAGTGCTGAAGTCATTTCCAGTTGGATTGATAGTAAGGTTTTAGCCCCTGAAGGGCTGTCGCTCGAGCAAGACAATCTACGTTATCTATCGGGTAGCGCCGACCTAAACAGCGACGGCAAGGCAGAACACATAGTGTTGCTTCAAGATCGCTATTTCTGTGGTAGTGGTGGCTGCTCTGCATATATGTTTGATAATGAGGGAAACGTTATTAATCGAATGTCGGTAACTCGCACGCCTATTGTACTAGCCGACAGTTACAGTAATGGTTGGCAGGACTTTATCGTTTGGAGTAATGGCTCATATCGACTCATGAGTTACAACGGTGAGTCTTATCCAAGTAACCCGTCACTAGAGCCAAAGGTGGATCGAGACGCTAACCAGCAGGCGGCAATCGCAAATGTAATGGCGACAGAGCTTTATCAGCAAGACGGCTATGACATTCTGCCCGCAGAGTCAAAAACCTTGTGGACGCCAGCTAACGTTTACCACTTTACCTTCAAGCACTACGGTGATCCGCATAGCGCTTATCAAGCAACGGTGGATATGAGCAGTGGGGAAGTAGACATTGTAGCCGTTCCGGCTGCGGAATAAAAAACACCTCCCTTAACCGGAATTAAAGGGAGGTGCTAAATGCCAAATTCGAGGGTGGCATTGTTAACCGGAGTCGCTCTAATTAAGCTGCGACTTCTTGCTTCGCTTCTGCTTTGCTTTTTAAGAATGCGTAAGTAAAGCCAGTTACCGCTGTACCCGCTGCAATAGCCACTAAATACATTAATACTGGTGAAATTGCGTTAGGAATTAGCAGCACGAATAGACCGCCGTGTGGTGCCATTAATTTCGCACCGAATAGCATCGATAGGGCACCAGTAAGCGCGCCACCTGCCATACAAGATGGAATCACGCGCATTGGATCTTTCGCAGCAAATGGAATTGCGCCTTCAGAGATGAAACACAGACCCAAGACAAATGATGCTTTACCAGCCTCACGTTCATTTTGTTCAAATTTGTTCTTCGCAATGAAGGTCGCTAAACCCATACCTAGCGCAGGAACCATACCTGCGGCCATGATTGCCGCCATTGGTGCGTAAGTTTGTGAAGCCAAAAGGCCAACACCAAATGCGTAAGCGGCTTTGTTTACCGGGCCTCCTAGGTCGAAACACATCATTGCGCCAAGGATAATACCCAGTAGTACTGCACTGTCAGATCCCATGTTGTTTAGGAAGTCAGTCAGGCCGTTCATGATGCCTGAAACTGGGCCGCCTACGATGTAGATCATGACAAGTCCGGTGAACAATGTTGCCACAAATGGAATGATCAGAATCGGTTTAAGCGCCTCCATCGATTGTGGCAGTTTCACCTTATCTGCGAGGAGTTTCGCTGCGTAACCGGCAATGAAGCCAGCTGCGATACCACCTAGGAAACCAGCACCCGTTGAACTTGCTAGCATACCACCAACAAGACCAGGAGCCAGACCAGGACGGTCTGCGATTGAAAACGCAATATAGCCAGCAAGTACAGGAATCATCAATGCGAATGCAGAGCCACCACCAATGTTCATCAAGGCTGCTGCTAGTGTGCCTTCTTCTTTAAATGCTTCAATACCGAACACGAAAGATAGAGCGATGATCAAACCACCTGCAACGACGACAGGAAGCATGTGCGAAACACCGGTCATCAGGTGCTTGTAAGCGCCTTTTTTCTCTTCGGTGGTAGCTGAAGAGCTAGCTGAACCAGAATGCTGATACACAGTGGCTTGCTCGAATGCTTTGTCCATCTCTTCGGCTGTTTTTTTCAGAGCTGGACCTGTTTTCGTGCGGTACATCTTTTTGCCGTTAAAGCGATCAAGTGGCACTTCAATATCCGCAGCAATGATCACCAGATCGGCGTCTGCAATTTCTTGCTCAGTCAGTTGGTTTTTAGCGCCAACTGAACCACGAGTTTCCACCTTGATTTGATGGCCACGACGCTTGCCTTCTTCTTCTAAAGCTTCTGCCGCCATAAAGGTATGCGCAACGCCAGTAGGGCATGCCGTGATTGCAATAATCTTCTTTGATGCTGATGTTGTATCTGTAGTGATAGGGGCTGCAAGTGTGGTTGCTTTTTCAAGTAAAGTGGCGTTTTCAACCGCTTGCTGGAGAAACGCAGTTGCGTCTTTTGCTACTTCGCTAATTTCCGCTTGGTAAACCTTTTTTCCTACAAAACGAGAAGTGTCGACGCTAGTATTTGCCGCAATGACAATGACTTCGGCTTGTTCAACGTCAGCTTCCGTCAATAGTGTTGGTTCAACCACACTTGATTGACATTCTATTTTGGCATTCCAGTTTAATTTTGCGGCGGCTTGTTCTAGTAATCCTGCCGCAAGGATGCTATTTGCTACACCGCTCGGACAGGCAGTAATAATGGCAATATTCATACGATAACCTTCTGTTCCTTAGTTTTGTTCTAAGTTTGTAATAGGGTAAAGCGCGCTAACTTCAGTTTGTCGCTTGATATTTTCCAGTTCTTCCTGACTGGTTAGCCCTACGCCAACTTGACTAACTGCCAAAGCAGAAAGTGCCGTAGCGAAGCGCAATAAATCGTTTTTAGGCATCAGTTGCATGTGGCCCCAACACAAGCCAGCGACCAGCGTATCGCCTGCGCCAACGGTGCTCACGACATTCATTCGAGGCGGTTTTGCACTAAGCCATTCGCCTTGGTTGAGCCACATAACACCGTCAGGTCCCATAGAAACCACGATGTTTTCTATGCCTTTGTCGCTCAGTGTTTGCGCAGCAGCTTGGCATTGTTCTGGCGTTGAAAGGTGCTCGCCGACAAAGTCACTTAGCTCTTCGTCGTTTGGTTTGATCAACCAAGGATGAGCGTCGATGCCTGCGCGTAGTGCTGCTTTGCTGCTATCGAACAACACTTTCTTGCCTTGCTGATGCAGCTTCTCAATCCATGCTGCGCATTGCTCTGCAGTAACACCGACCGGTAGGCTGCCTGCCAATACAAAGTAATCATGCGTCTCCGCTAGACGAAATAGTGTCTCCTCAAAGCGAGTAATTTCGTTGGTCGTTACTTGAACGCCAGGGAAGTTGATATCACTGACGTTGCCATTGGCCTCAACCAGCTTAACGTTGATACGAGTGGCACCCTCTACTTCCACAAATTCATTCTTAACGTTGATGTCATTGAAAAGCTGATGAAATAGCTCAGGGTTATCTTTACCGAGAAAGCCGGTAACCGTGACGTCTGCGCCTAAATCGCTCAATACTTTTGCTACGTTGACACCTTTACCAGCAGCGTGGAGATTGCTTTGCTGTACTAAGCTCACGGAACCAACGTTTAGTTCATTTACTGAACCTGTTAAATCCAATGCTGGGTTGAGCGTAATAGTGACAACCTTATTTGTTTTGTTTGTCATATCGGATCCTTAACCTTCACCAAGGCCAGAAGCGATTGCATTTCCGATAGACTCCAAGGCTTGCGGCGCATCAGGGCCTTCTGCTGTAAATTGAAGTTGGTGACCGTGCTTAACGCCCAGCGCGATGACTTTCATTAAGCTCTTCGCGTTTACTGCTTTTCCATCTCCGTCTAGGTTGGAAACACGTATAGTGGATTCAAACTTTTTCGCTTCTGCGACTAACATTGCCCCCGGACGAGCATGTAGGCCGTGAGAGTTTTTGATTTTAAATACAGCGGTATTGCCTTCTTCTGAAGATGCAGCTGTGACTTCTTCACCTTTGAACAAAGCAAGAATCTGTTCTACTGATGCATCTAAAAGCTTGCCGTGTTCATTGTTAAACACAATATTAGAAAGCGTTTTTAGGATAGGTTGGTGAGCATTGTTACATGCTGCGAACGCGAAAAGTGCACGCACTTTTTGACCTTCATATTCGCAGTCGTTTGCCGTCGAGACAAATGACACACCTGTGCGAGTGACATGTTTGTCACTGCCAATTAACCACAGGCCATTACCTAAGTGAGTTGGTTGTTTGGTAACGAGATCGGCAACGAATTCGTTATCAGCACATCCCGTATTTTTCAACAGACCACCTGCAACAGCACTAATCTGTAGCATGTCACTCGCAGGGAACATCAGTTGAATTAAAGAAGCGTCAAAGTCTGCTTCAAGCTGAACATCACCGTGCAGTAGGGCGATGATTTCGTCTTCATTTTTTGCATTACGCAGACGCTCTTCTACGCCATCTGCGCCTAGCACTTTGGTGAGCTGTTTAAGAATGCCAAGGTGTTCATCAGATTTAGCTGCGATACCGATAGCGACGAACACAGTATTGCCATCACCCCAGTCGACACCTTGTGGGAAGTGATGCACAGCAACACCCGTTGTTTTCACCATTGCACGAGTGTCGGTTGTACCGTGCGGGATGGCGATACCGTTCCCCAAAAACGTAGAGTTTTGGTTTTCACGGTTTAGCATGCCTTCAACGTAACCGCGTTCAACTAGGCCTTTATCAGTAAGGCTATGAGCAATACTCTTTATTGCTTCAAACTTATCTGTCGCTGATTGCGAGAGGGTAATGTCGTTCTTATTTAGCTTAAGCATGGTGCTTCTCCAGCCTTAAGGTATCAATTTAAAAATGTATTCTGTGTGAGAAGTTGAACGCCGCTTCTTCTGAGCGCTTATCACTCCTCAAACCTTTTATCTTTCAAGCTAAATCGATTCAGCTTGTTGGTAAATTTTTTAAAAGACTCAGAAAAACTGTTTTAAAAACTGACGTTAACAAACGAGCCTTTGCCGCTGTCCTATAGCCTAGCTCACAAATTGGTTTGTTGCGTGTTCGGGTGATTTACGTCAATTTTTAAGTTTTGCTGAATCCTTTCAGCTTTTATACTGAATCGGTTCAGCTTATAATTCAACTTATCGAAAGATCGTTGATGTATTAATATGATCGCGCGCACAGAATAAGGTTTAGAATATGACACTGGATGAAATAGCCAAATTAGCGGGTGTTTCTAAGACAACTGCAAGCTATGTGATTAACGGAAAAGCGCAGAAATACCGCATCAGCGAGAAGACTCAGAAAAAGGTGATGGCCGTTGTAGATGAGTACAATTATAAGCCAGATCATGCGGCGTCTTCCTTGCGGGCAGGTAATTCACGCTCATTTGGGCTTATCATCCCAGACTTAGAGAACACCAGTTATGCGCGTCTTGCAAAGCTGATAGAGCAGAACTCTCGGAAAGCGGGGTACCAAATTTTGATTGGCTGCTCTGATGATGATCCTGATACAGAGCAAAAGGTGGCGGAAGCATTAGTCAGTCGTCGCATTGATGCGTTGTTTGTGGCAAGTGGTATGCCCACTGCAAACGAGTATTACCTTAAGTTGCAAAATTCTGGTACGCCAGTTATCGCGCTAGACCGTCCAATGGATGATGAGCACTTTTGTTGTGTCATCAGCGAAGATTTTGATGCCGCACTTGAACTCACTCAGTCAGTACTGTCAGAGGATATTAAGTCCATTGGCTTAATCGGTGCATTGCAAGACCTTCAAGTCTCAAAAGAGCGTGAGCTCGGTTTTCTATCTGCTTCTCAACAAGGTGGCAAAACGGCAACAGTGGGTTATGGACAACACTTCTCCCGGGAAGAAGGCAAGAAAGTCTTAGAGAGATGGTTAATAGAGAACGCATTGCCAGATGCCATTGTTACAACGTCATACACACTGTTAGAAGGTGTGTTGGATGTAATGCTAGAAAAACCAGAACTGATGGGAAAGGTGCGTTTAGCGACATTTGGTGATAATCGACTGCTGGACTTCTTGCCTGTGAAAATCAACTCTTTGCCTCAACAGTTTGAGTTGATCGCGGACAGCGCAATGGAGTTAGCACTCAACGCTTCCGCCAAGCGTTACAAGCCTGGCGTAGAACTTATCCCGCGTAAAATTGTGAAACGTCACTAAGTAACTAAATAGGTTGCTCAAAGCTTTACTTCAGCCGTCAGCGCCACAAATGCGTGGTCGCTGGCGTTTTTATCTCTGTCATAAATCGGGTTGATCAGATGTTGGTTAGACACCTGATAGTCAACAACCTCGGCAACCGATATATCTGATAAGGTGTCAAACTCTTGTGAGAGCAAGATATAGTCGAGTACATTCCCAGTGGAAAAATGATAGTGCGTGGCTGGGCGTTCATCCTTCAGGGTGTCACTTTGCAATAACCAACCATCTTTGAGTTGTAATTCAGTGACGCAGTCACCAGTGTTGGATACCAATGAGCTGTTAACGCTGATAGGAGTGATAGGTTGATTCATATCGCCCATTAACACTGTCGGCATTGGTTCTTTTCGATACCTCTTTTGCATCGCGTCTCTTAACATCGCTGCTTCCCAGCCTCTTTGCTGGGTGGATAACCAGCGCCCAATAATCGTGCTAGACGTTTCTGGTTGTTCTGAGTCGGCTGGGCGTTGAGATTTCAGGTGCGTTACGTAAACGGCGATATGACCAAGTACAGGATGTATTACTTGGGCATAGATAGGTTTGCGACTGAACTCTGGAACAACACTTACTCCAAAAGGCTCAAGCGTTGCTAAGTCAAACTCTACCGCTTGTACTTTTTCTATTGGAAACCGAGATGCGATTGCCACAACAGGGCTTGAGTAAATGTACTTATCCTCAACATGTGGGGTGTCAACGGTCGCAAAGTAGGGGTAGCCGATGGTTGAAAAAAATGTCTGGGTCTTCTCGATACTGAACACTTCTTGTAAACCAATCACGTCGCCTTCCAGTTTTTCAACTTGACGTTGCGTCCACGAAAGTTTGTCTCGCCATTGCTCTAACGAGTATATGTTCTCGAAATCATAGTAGGCGTTAGGCGGTGCGACAAAATTAAACAAGTTCGCAGTGACAAAGGTAATTCTACTTGGTTGAGACAAAGTATTCGCTCTTTTCAACAATAACTTAGAGAGTATATACCTTCAGGTTGCGTAATTGCAGCTTCGTTTGAGCTACGCATCGGTATACAAGCTAACGAGCGACAAGTTAAATGGGTTAAGAGGTGCTCAAATGCCAAGGCGAATCGGTGATTGAACATCGCCAGAGGTTTCTATTTTTAAGCATTGCGTTTAAACTTCAGGGCATCAAATAGTAAGAGTAAGTAACATGACCCAAGATTACGACCACGAAGAGTATTTAGAAGGCGAAGAGATTGAGATCGAAGCGATTGGCATCGATGTTGATGCGCATCCAATCGAACTGTACAAGCTTTTTAAAATCGCAAACTTGGTCAGCGGTGGCGGCGAAGCAAAACATATCATCGAGGAAGGCTACGTCGCGGTGAATGGTGAACTAGAAACACGTAAGCGCCGCAAGATGTATGATGGTGACTTTTTCGAGTTTAACCAGGAATATTATGTTGTGGTTTGCGATGCGCCAGTAACCGAACCTGAAACGGCAGAGCAAAAAGCAGAAAAGAAAGCGAAAAAAGAAGCGCAGTCTTCTCGTAAAGATAAGTCTCGTCAAAGTAAGTCACCTAAAGCCTCTGGGCCTAAATCAACAGGCCGCAAAGCGGCACATAAAGAGCGTAAAGCGCAGAAAGAAGCGTTGTCTCAGTCTGCTAAGAAAGGCAAAAAAGAAGACAAACCACAAGCCACTCGTGATCCGAAGAGCGGTCGTAATTCTATTGATTTTTTCTAGGGAAATGAACGCTTAACTAAATAAGTGACATCTGAGTAAAACTAAAAAGCGCCGAGCATATTATATCGGCGCTTTTTTGGTTTCACTGTGCTGTAAGTGGGCAGTGTTAATGCACTGTCGTCTCGATGTTTAGGCTATCTGTCCAGTGATGAATGGCGCAAGGCTTTCCTAAGTAAAAGCCTTGGTAATAATCCAAATTAAGTTGATACATAGCTTGTAGCTGCACGTCTTCTTCAACCCCTTCTATAATGACTTTTGCTCCCATATGATCCGCTAGATCAACGGCGCTATGTATGGAAAAGGTTTCTCCGGCGCAGTAGTCTAGCAAATAGGAACGATCGATTTTGATGATGTCAGGGCAGAGCTGCTGAACACGTGCGATATCAGAATGTTGGGCGCCAAAATCATCGATAGCAAAGATAAAACCATTCGCTTTCATTAACTGTACGGCTTTGATTAATAAATCCGTATTTCCGCATGACTCTTCGACTACTTCAAAAACTACGTCTGATGGGCTCATACCAAGTTCGGAAAGGCGTTTGTAAAGCAGGCCGTTATCTTTAAAGCCCATGTCTTTGGTTAGCGTGAGTAGCGTTTGAGGCATGACGTTAAGAAACAGTTTGATCGGTGTCCCTGCGAAATAGCGTGCAAAATTTCGAATGTGCATTGCTCTGGATAAAAACTCTACACATAAGCGAAAGTAGGGATCAAGAGCATTATTGGCCAGAAACACGTCAGGACGAATTAGGGAACCATCAATGCCACGAATACGCAGTAAGGCTTCCATACCAATAATACGTTGGCGTCTATCAAAAATTGGCTGATAAACACTGTGAAAAGTGAATTGATTGAGAACTACGTAATATTCACCAAGATTATCTTGTTTTATGTATCGCTCGTAGTCGGATTGATTCTTTAACTCCATGAAAAACGCCGAAAATTTAGCATCTTGCCAATGTAACAGGGTGCAATTCTGATTTGAAGAATCAAATGTGCCTAATTACATATGCGGTTGAGTTAATTTGAAATGGCTTCCGATTTTGCTTCAATATGGCGAAAAATAAGTGACAGACCAAAACAAATTAAGAAGTAAGCGAGGCCGACAATCAACCAAATTTCAAATATATACCCTGATGAATTTGCCATCTCTGTCCCAACAAACGTCATTTCTTGTATCGAAATCAGTGAAACAATAGAGGTGTCTTTCACCAAAGCGATGGTTTGACCGGCAAGTGCAGGTGTTATTGATTTAAGCACCTGTGGCGCGATAACAAATCGGTATTTCACCCACCGAGACAAGCCCAATGAGTCAGCCGCCTCCCACTGACCTTGGTCGATACTTTGTAAACCACCGCGCACAACTTCTGCAATGTAGGCAGAAGAGAGTAAGCCGACACATAACACGCCAGAGGCAAGGTTTTCCCAAAGGTTCGAAGGCCCAAACAGAAAGCGCTGTAGCGCATTTGGTTCGCCGTTGTAGTTTCGTAGAAGATCTTCCAAACCGAGTAACGGGATCAATTGGTTAGAAATGAAAAAGTAGAAAATAAAAACAAACACCAACGGAGGGATGTTTCTCACTAACTGGATAAACGCATTGGCAGGTGTGCGCAACCAAACGGAACGAGAGAAGCGTGCTAAGCCTAACAAAGTGCCAAACACTAATGCGAAGCTGATGCCCCAAATACTGAGCCTTAACGTCGAAATCAAACCTTGGAAGAAGTAGGGCAAACCACCATCTGCTCTAGGCGTGAAAAGTAATTCAAGCGCCTCTTTCCACTGCCACAAATAATGCACACCAACAGCGGACCGATGGTACAGCCAAACACCACCGATACCGCACATAACAAGTAGTACCCAGTCTAGTGTGTTTAATTGCGGTAAAAGGTAGCCTGTGCTGGATTTCGCGGGTGCTGTGCGAGTGGTAGTGTGTTCGCCCAAAAATTTGACTCCGATAAGTTATGGAAAAGTAAAATGAATGATTGGAGAGTATAGGCTCGCGGCGTCCACGAGCCATTAAGATTACTGGCCTTGCGCGACTTGATCTTGCCAATCTAATGTCGAGAACCAGTATTCATAACGTTGTTTTAACCATCCATCTTGGGTTCTTGCTTCAATCCATTTATTGAAAAAGGCCTTTTTATCTTCTTCCCCCAAACGAACTGCAAAGGCTTCGTTACCTTGTGATAGTCGCTCAGAGAATGGAAGGAATAGTTTGTCGCTGTGTTTCACTGTCTCATGTTCTGGTTTTGGGCTAGAAGCAATGACCGCGTAGGCGTTACCATTCAGCACCTCTTGGAACGCTTGTGCGTCGTCATCGAATTGCAGGATCTTCGCTTTCGGGAAGGTTTCTCTGGCTACTTGAACGGTGAATGCGCCGCGACGAGCCGCAATTTTTACGCGTCGTGAATCAAAATCCGAAAATTCGCTAAAACCAGAGGCGAGTTCTTTGTTTGCTGCTACTTGAACGCCTGAGTGTGAGTAGGGCTCAGTAAACAAGACGCTTTTGGAGCGTTCAGGCGTAACAGACATGCCACCAATGATCACGTCGAACTTTTTCGCCAGTAGTGCGGGAATAATGCCATCCCACGCAGTTGGTACGAATTCCACTTTCAAACCTGAATCTTGTGCTAAGCGTTTGGCAACATCGATTTCAAAACCGATTAACTCACCTTGCTTGTTACGCATTGCCCAAGGTACAAATGTTGACATACCAACTCGCAAAGTGCCTCGTTCTTTGATTTGATCTACATTGGGTGTGGCAACATCTTCTTTCGCGATTGTAGGCATAGCGATGGCTAGCCCTAATAATGCAGTAATGGTCGCTTTGAATAACTTCATGTTATCTCCTTATAATTTGCGCCAACTGGCTCCGAGTTTGTGTTCTAGCCATGCAGACAAGCCAGAAAGTGACAGAGTGAGAGCAAGATAAATTGCTGCCACGGTAAACCAAATTTCAAACGGCATCGCCGTCTCTGAGACGATGTTGCGTGCCTGTGTTGTTAGATCAAAAATCGCCATCACGCTTACAATGGAAGAGTTTTTGATCAAAGAAACCACTTCATTGGTTAATGGCGGTAATGTGCGCTGTAAAACCTGAGGCAAAATTACGTCTTTGTAGGTGTAAAACGGTGATAGTCCGAGAGTTTGTGCTGCTTCGAATTGCCCTTTAGGAATACTGTTTAAACCTGCACGGAATATTTCCGCGGTGTAGGCACCTTGGAAAAGGGATAATGCCAAAACGGCGGTGCTGAATCGGTCCAAACCAATCACGGGGCCAAACACGAAGTAGAGTAAATAGATTTGCACCAACAACGGCGTGTTACGTATTACTTCGACATAAGTGGTACCAATAACATTGCCGACTTTCGAATCGCTAAGCCTTAGTAACGCGGTGACCAACCCCAACACTAAGGTAAAAAATAGACTAATAGCAGAGATGTTAAGCGTGACCAATAGCCCATCAATAAGTTCTGCCGGCCACCATTCGCCATCTTCATAAAAAGCGATGTAATCAGGTACGCGCTCCCATTGCCATTGATAGCCCATAGCGTCGGCACCAGAGTCCAACACCCACACAATCGCGATGAAGAGGAGCGTCATTTGCAGTAAAGCTTGAAGGACAGGTTTGATTACGCGAACTATCATCAGTAACTTAAAATTTGGTTCAAAAATGCTTGGGTGCGTGGATGCTGTGGTGTCTCAAATAAGGCGACTGGAGAGTTCATTTCCAAGATTTGGCCTTCATCCATAAATACCACGCGGTTCGCTACTTTTTTGGCAAATCCCATTTCATGCGTGACGCAAATCATCGTCATTCCGCTTTGAGCCAGCTCAACCATGACATCCAACACTTCGTTGATCATTTCCGGATCAAGCGCTGAAGTTGGCTCGTCAAACAGGAGTAAATCCGGTTCCATACACAAGGAGCGGGCAATCGCGACGCGTTGCTGCTGACCGCCAGAAAGCTGGATAGGATACTTACTCGCTTGCTCTTCAATATTGACTCGCTTTAGGTAATGTTTTGCGCGTTTTTCAGCTTCTTGTTTTGATAATTTGAGTGTGCGAATCGGCGCTAAGGTGAGGTTTTCCAGTACAGTCAAGTGAGGAAAAAGGTGAAAGTGTTGGAACACCATGCCGATTTTACCGGGCTTGAGAGATTTTGCGTGAGAAGGCTGGTCGAACACATGAAGCTGGCCTTCTTGAATCGATTCAAGATGGTTGATGCAACGAATGAGCGTTGATTTTCCGGAACCTGAAGGGCCACACACCACGATGATCTCGCCAGAATGCACGGAGAAGTTGATGTCTTTTAGAGCGTGGTAATCGCCATACCACTTATTTACGTCGCTAAACTCAACGACGGGAGTATTCTCTTTCAAAGGGGCACGCTATAACGGAAAAATATCCTTTTACAATAGCAAGTTGTGCGCGTAATTTCATTAAGAATAAGCTAATGTTTAGGCGATGATTTTAAGACTCTATTCAGATCGCTTACAAGAGACATCCATGTTTCTTTAATGTTGGTGCAGTCTAGAGTATGACTAACTCAGTTCAACGAGATACGGATAACGAACAACAATCGCAACAACAGACATAACCATTAGTGTCTGTGCAGAATAGTAGGTCACCATGACAACTTGTCGTGAAAATATTGACCGTCCTCCAAAGCGTTCGAAAGCCAATACGATGCCAGAGATAATAAAGATAAAGCTTCCGAGCACTGCAAAGGAGGAGGATTGTGTTTTCCCACTCAAATAATACTCGATCGAAGCCCAGCACATAGTCATCAGTACCAATATATAACTGGCAACTGGCCGTTTCTCTTTACCGAGATCCGGTCGGAACAACCAGTAGACGCATATACCGAGTCCGAACAAGGCAATTGGGAGCCAAGGTGTAAAATGCCACGCTGACATGATGGCAAAACCATAACTATAGGAGAGATGGGCAGAGCAAAAGAGCACTAATCCTGTAATGAACTTGTCTCTAGGGAGCATTAATAACACGTCACCAAGCAACGAGAGCGATAAGCCAATCAAAATCCAATGCGCATATGGCATTGGGTAAGCCGGGGACTGAATTAAAATACCAAGCATACAGAGCACTGGTAATGGTTTAGAAACGTAAAAGAGCCATTTAGAGCCTTTACGGATACTGATGATATGTATGAATGCTAATACGACAACAACTAGCCACATAAAGTGTTTTCTCGAACAGACAAAATTATGTAGTACATCACTACAACAAATCAAAACTTAATTAACGAGTTAACTCGTTCTTTGATCTCAATTATTTTTATTTGTGTAAAGCTGGACAGTTGTCTCTTTACTAACCAACACGGCCGATTTTTTGTCTGGAGGGAATCGTTGTTTTTAGAAGCCTCCTCGTTTTGAACGTGATGTGGCTTACAAAATAGCATAAAAAAAAGGTATTGTGACTGTTAAGTCACAATACCGTTAAACCCTAGGAAGGGCAGTGAAGAATTGTTGCAGTTATGAGACAGCTAACTCTAAGATTTCTCGGCTACGTTCAAGTGTGATCGCCTGGTTTTCACCTAAAACAGTCATGCCGTGTTTGTTTAGTTGATCAATGATGGCATCGATAGCTTGTTCACGGCTCTCACCATAGTTTTCGAGCTTAGTTGCGACATCAAGTTGATGATAAAACGCTTCGATAGATTCGATTGTGCGCTCTGCTAAATCCTCACCTGCTTCAAGACCAAATACGTTGCGACCCATTTGTTCTAACTTAGGGCGCTTAAACTGCATTTGGTTACGAAGTAACGACGGTTGGACAATTGCAAGAGAACGCGCATGATCAACGCCCCATAGAGCCGTTAATTCATGGCCGATCATATGTGTTGCCCAGTCTTGTGGAACGCCACTACCAATTAACCCATTCAATGCTTGGTTAGCAGACCACATTAAGTTTGCGCGCCACATATCGTCGTCTCGTTCCGCAAACTGTTCTCCGAGTGTTTTTAAAGTTTTCAGCAGTGTTTCTGCGTAACCATCTTGAACCATTGCACCGGTAGGAAGCGTCAAGTATTGCTCACATACGTGCACCCATGCGTCAACAATGCCGTTGATAAGCTGGCGTTCTGGCAGTGTTTTCATTACATCTGGGTCTAACACGGCAAATTTTGGCTGCACTGCTGGAGACATGAACGGAAGTTTGTCTTGAGTTTCTTTTTTAGTGATAACTGCGCCCATGTTTGACTCTGAGCCTGTTGCTGGCAATGTCAAAATTGCAGCTAGAGGCGTCGCTTCAGTGACTTGGTGCTTACCAATCATGATATCCCAACCATCACCATCATACTTTGATGCCGCTGCTACGTATTTGGAGCCATCGATGACTGAACCACCACCTACCGCTAAAATAAAGTCAACGCCATGCTCTTTTACCATTGCGACTGCTTTATCGAGTGTTTCTTTGGTTGGGTTTGGTTCAACACCTGAAAACTCTAGCCATTCATGTCCCTCAAGAGCTTCTGCTACTTGGTCGTACACGCCATTTTTTTTGATGGAGCCACCACCGTATACCACTAAAACTTTTTGGTCGGATGGGATAGCTTCTTTGATTGCTGCGATTTGTTTTTGACCAAAGAAAATCTTGGTTGGGTTTACATAAGAAAAGTTCATTATTAGCCCTCTTGCTTCCAGTGAAGGAGATTGAATACATGCATATTAGTCCTGATTAACGATGGTTAACAGGTCGATTTCTGCAAATAATTTGCCTATTTCTACAAAATTAATGCTTTTGAGCTAGAAAGTTAAAGTCGAGAGGAAGTATAGTGCTCGAAACGATAATAGAGACCAAACTCGTTGGTCATTGATGGAGCGCTCTAATGCACACTCTCGCAGATATCATGCAGCAATATGTTGAAAAGCAGGGGCTGCATGACCTAGAAGGTATGAAGAAAACAGCGATAGATGGCGTATGGTTTTATCGCAGTAGCAAAGGGAATCATCGCCAGCCGTTTGTCTATCAGTCCGGCATCATCGTCTTGGGTCAAGGGCATAAGAATATTCATATTGGTGATACACCAGTGCAATATGGGCCCGATGATTACCTTGTTGTCGGGGTTCCCATGCCACTAGAGTGCGAAGCGTTTGCGACAAACAATGAGCCTTTACTTGGCATTTCGATAGATATTTCGCCAACGCTTCTTCATAAACTCGTTAAAAAATTAGAGGCTGAGAAATTCAGTAATAAGTGTCTGGATGCGACCCGTTGCGGCCTTAAGTCGGTACGTATGAATGAAGGTATGTTGGATGCGTGCAAGCGGTTAATGAAAGCAATGTGTGACGAGCTTGATGTTATCATGCTTGGCGAGCTGCTTCTTGAGGAAATTGTGTATCGTACTTTGGTGAGCAAAGAGGGGTATGTTTTATTTGACCTAGCACATCAAGAAGGTTCTTACGCGAGGGTCGCTAAAGCACTAAATCGCGTGCATCAAGCGTATCACGAACAGTTGAACGTACAAGCATTGGCTGAAGAAGCCAACATGAGTGTGTCTGCTTTCCATCAAGCATTTCGCAATGTCACGCTTGAATCTCCGCTGCAATATATTAAGAAAGTTCGACTTAACAAAGCGCGCGAATTGATCCAGTTAGAGGGGCGACGTGTTAATGATGCAGCGAGAATGGTCGGGTACACGAGCCCATCACAGTTTAGTCGCGAGTACAAGCGGCATTTTAATGAAACGCCAAGGTCAACAAAGGCTTAGTGATCTTTATTTCAAAATGGCGACTTTTTTTACCTTTTTTATTAATTTGCGAGTGACATATTTATTTGAGTTATAAAATTAGTTACTGGTGCCAAATAATAGGTACGTTGTTGCAATCATTTAGTGGATTGTTGCGAGGCGGTGTGGAAAACTCGTAAATAGATAGTGTGAAATTACCAACTTGTACTTAAGTTATTTTACGTCGAAATAAAAGTATAGATGCGTTTCGTTTAGCGCATTTAGTATTGTTTTAACAATAACTTAAGGAAGAGCGATTATGCACCTTAACAACGGCAACGCAGTGAAAAACGTGTTCACACTAAGCACACTCACCGCTTCTTGTCTTATGGCCTTCAATAGCTACGCAGCAGTTGACTGTGCCCCTCTAGAAACTTGGCAATCATCAAAAGTTTATAACGGTGGCGACCAAGTTCAGCATGAAGGTAATGCTTATAAAGCGCGTTACTGGACGCAAAACAATAATCCAGCGCAATCTGGTGAGTGGGGCGAGTGGGAAACACTTGGCGCTTGTGATGGCACTGGACCGGTTGATCCACCTCAGAATGAAGTCCCGACGGTTACTCTGACATCGCCTTCTGCGTCGGCTTCTGTGACTGCGGGTGATGTTGTTAACCTAGCTGCAGATGCGGCAGATACTGATGGGACTGTTAGCAAAGTAGAGTTCTTTGTTGATGGTGTATTCGTTGGTCAGGCAACGTCTGCGCCGTATGCTGCATCGTGGACAGCAACTGAAGGACAGCACGAGTTCTCTACCAAGGCCTATGACGATGCAGGTGCCGTTAGTACGGCAAGTGTTGTGACGTTAACAGTAAACGGCGGCGCAGTGACATCTAATTGTCGTCCTGATGGTCTTTATCAAACAACGGGTGTAGATGTTCCTTACTGTTCTATTTATGATGAAGAAGGTCGTGAGAAAATGGGGGCTGATCACCCACGTCGTGTAATCGGCTACTTCACCAGTTGGCGATCAGGTGACGACCCACAAGCGACTTACCTTGTTAAAGACATTCCTTGGGAACAACTTACTCACATTAACTACGCGTTTGTGAGCATTGGTTCTGACGGCAAAGTAAACGTTGGCGACGTTAATGATCCTAACAACCCTGCTACAGGTAAAACTTGGCCAGGCGTTGAGGTAGATCCTGCTCTTGGTTTTAAAGGTCATTTTGGTGCACTAGCAACTTACAAGCAAAAACATGATGTTAAAACGCTAATCTCGATTGGTGGTTGGGCTGAAACGGGCGGTCACTTCGATACGAACGGCGATCGTGTAGCTGATGGTGGCTTCTACACCATGACGACGAATGCGGACGGTTCTATTAATCATGCTGGTATTGAGAAGTTCGCAACTTCTGCCGTTGAAATGATGCGTCAGTACAAGTTCGATGGCCTGGATATTGACTATGAATACCCGACGTCAATGGCTGGTGCTGGTAACCCTTACGACAAAGACTTCATGGAACCACGTCGTCAGTATTTATGGGCGTCTTACCAAGAGCTGATGAAAGTATTGCGTGAGAAACTTGATGCGGCATCCGCGCAAGATGGTATTCATTATATGCTGACTATCGCAGCACCATCTTCAGGTTACTTGCTACGTGGGATGGAAACCTTCGATGTAACTAAGTACCTAGACTACGTAAACATCATGTCTTACGACTTGCATGGGGCTTGGAATGATCACGTTGGTCATAACGCGGCTTTATTCGATACAGGTAAAGACTCTGAGTTAGCGCAGTGGAACGTATACGGCACTGCTGCATACGGTGGTATCGGTTACTTGAACACAGACTGGGCTTACCATTACTTCCGTGGTTCTATGCCAGCAGGTCGTATCAACATTGGTGTTCCTTACTACACCCGTGGTTGGCAAGGTGTTACTGGTGGCGAAAATGGCCTATGGGGCCGAGCGGCACTACCAAACCAAGCAGAGTGCCAACCGGGCACAGGTGAAGGTGAGAAGAACAACTGTGGTCACGGCGCTATTGGTATCGACAACATGTGGCATGATACCGACCCTAAAGGAAACGAAATGGGCGCTGGTTCTAACCCAATGTGGCATGCTAAGAACCTAGAAAACGGTATTTGGGGCTCTTACGCAGCTGCTTACGGTCTCGACCCTGTCAACGATCCTTCAGATAAGTTTGTTGGTACTTATACCCGTCATTACGATAGCGTTGCTGTGGCACCTTGGTTGTGGAACGCAGAGAAGAGCGTATTCCTATCTACGGAAGATAAAGCTTCTATCGAGGTGAAAGCCGATTACGTTATCGATAAAGAGATCGGCGGTATCATGTTCTGGGAACTAGCCGGTGATTACAACTGTTACGTACTGGATGCAAATGGTAATCGTACGGCAGTAGATGCAACTGAACAAGCTTGTGCGGCGGGTAATGGTGAATACCACATGGGTAACACTATGACCAAAGCTATCTACGACAAGTTTAAGTCTGCGACGCCTTACGGCAACAAAGTAGCGACTGGCCCAACACCAACTGAAGCAGTAGACATTACTGTTAGTGTTGGCGGCTTCAAAGTTGGCGACCAAAACTACCCAATTAACCCGAAAATCACGTTTACGAACAACACTGGTCAAGCGATCCCTGGCGGTACTGAATTCCAATTCGATATCCCAGTATCTGCACCGGACAACGCGAAAGACCAATCAGGTGGTGGTTTGAAAGTGATTGCTTCTGGACATACTCGAGCAAACAACATTGGTGGCTTAGATGGCGTAATGCACCGTGTGTCGTTCTCTCTACCAGCATGGAAAGACTTGCCAGCGGGCGGCACTTACGAGCTTGATATGGTTTACTACCTACCAATCTCTGGTCCGGCTAACTACTCAGTGATTTCTGGTGGTAAAGAGTTTGCGTTTAAGTTTGAACAGCCAGATCTACCAATTGGTGACCTAAATGCGGGCACGGGTGGTGGTACCACTGAACCAGGTACGTGTGATACGACAGGTTTAGTGACATACCCAGCTCTGCCACAAACGGATTGGGCAGGTAATCCAAGCCACGCTAACCAAGGTGATAAGATCATCCACAACGGTGTGGTTTACCAAGCGAACTGGTGGACAGCGGCTGAACCGGGTACAGATGGTAGCTGGTCAACGGTATGTAACATCTAATTATTATGGATTATTTGTTATAGCCTAATGTTTACAGGCACTTAAACAAAAGCGCACGATGACTATCGTGCGCTTTTTTGTTGTGATAGTTTGTCGTTTAATCGAATTGGTAACTTTCGGGTATGACGACAATACCTTTGTCTGAGATTTTAAATCGCTTCGCATCTTCAAGTTTGTTGATGCCAATTTGAGTATGTGGCGGAATACGAACATGTTTATCAACTATGCAGTTGACCAACTGACTTCCTTCACCAACTTCTACGTCATCAAAAATGATGGAATCGACTACCGTTGCACTATCTTGAATGCGTACATTAGAGGAAATAATGGAGTGCTGTACCGAGCCTCCGGAATTGATGACACCGGTAGCAATGATGGAGTTAATAAAAATGCCTTCATTACCCGTGGCCGACGATACAGTACGAGCTGGTGGAAACTGCGGCTCGTAAGTACGAATCGCCCAATTAGACTGATAAAGGTTCATTGGCGGCACAGGTTCTAGTAGATCCATATTCGCTTCATAGAAGGAATCAATGGTACCCACGTCGCGCCAATAGCAATCTTTATCGACGCGCCCTTTACTTCCACAGAATTGATAAGCGTAAACGGATTCGGTATCAATTAGCTTAGGTATGATGTCTTTTCCGAAGTCATGGCTTGATGAATCGAGTTTTGAGTCGTCTTCGAGTGCTTCTTTTAAAACATCCATATCAAAGATATAGATTCCCATGGAAACGAGGCTTCTGGTTTTGCTTCCTGGAAGGGTAGGTGGGCATTCTGGTTTTTCTATAAATGAAGTAACTAGCCCGTTTTCTGCGGTGCCCATTACACCGAATGCTGAAGCATCCTCTACGGGAACATCCATACAGGCAACGGTGAGCTTAGCACCTTTCTCTTTATGCTCTTCAAGCATTGCGGCGTAGTCCATTCGATAGATATGATCGCCGGATAACACAACCACATACTTTGCATCATTTCGCGATAGCAACCACATGTTGTGATAAATCGCATCGGCGGTTCCTTCATACCATGCACCACCTTTGCGCATTTGTGGTGGAACAGCAGTAATGTACTCGCCTAGCTCTGGATTGAATATCGACCAGCCGTCTCGTAAGTGTTTTTGAAGTGAATGAGATTTATATTGGGTTAAAACAAGGATCTTGCGTAAACCCGAATGTAAACAATTGGTTAGTGTGAAATCTATAATTCTATATTTTCCGCCAAAAGGTACGGCTGGCTTGGTTCTGTCATCGGTGAGTGGGCTGAGTCTAGACCCCATCCCTCCTGCTAAAATTACGGCGAGTGCGTCTTCCATAGTATTCCCTTTCCCTTTTCTGACATGCATCAAAACGGTGCTAACCTGAAGGAGGTGGTATGCAACGCAGAGGTTTTGAAAAGCATGTGCTAATGTGCTTATTAGTGAAAAGTCTACTACAAGAATCGAGCCATAGAATATCTCCTTAAAAATCAAGGAGGTTAAAATTTCACTGTAAGACAACTGCACCATATTAGTGAAGCGCTAAATAGCCCGTGCATCAAATTGGCGCAAAATTGTAGAAAGGAGAAGTCAACAAGTATAGATTTACAATGTAAAGTGGCGACAAAACAAGAAGATAAATAGGTTTTTCTAGCTTAATAACTATGGCTAAACAAGGCTTAGGGTTAGCGTCTTAACTCTAAAGGTCTAAAACAGGCGCGTTGATGTAAGGCAGGAGAGCTTTGTATCAACAATTCAAGAGTAGAAGGCCTGAGACAACTCTTTTCACAGTTGTTGAGAGTGAGTGAGTGGATAGGTAAGTAGACCACTCACTCAATGAATATGCTCACTTCACTGATAGCGATACGTTATCACTGCACTAAGAGAGACCGACGATATTTCCTTCATCATCAAGATCTAAGTTCATAAATGCGGGTTTATCAGGTAAGCCTGGCATCGTCATCACGGTACCAGATAATGCATAAACGAATCCTGCGCCCGCACACAAGCGCAGCTCGCGGATTGGGACGGTAAAACCAGTTGGTGCGCCTTTGACTGCGGAGTCTGTGGTTATCGATAGTGGTGTCTTCGCGATGCAAACCGCTAAGTTGTTAAAGCCTAATTGCTCAAAATGTTTGAGCTGTTCAGTCGCGATAGGAGTCATTTCTATATTGGTTGCTCCATAGCCCGCTTCACATACTGCCATGAGCTTTTCGAGTAATGATTGCTCTTTGTTGTATAACGGACAAAACTCTACAGGCGTGGTACACGCATCAATAACATGTTGAGCTAGTTCCGTTGCGCCTTGTCCGCCTTGCGAAAAAGCGGTGCTGATGGCTACTTTAACTTCGGGATTAAATTGGTGAATCAGCTCTTCAAGAGCTTTAAGCTCTTTCACACAATCTTGTGGAAACTGGTTAATGGCAACGACAGCAGGTAAACCGTATTTATGAACGTTATTTATGTGCCATTTTAAATTTTCAAACCCAGCCTCCAATGCTGCTTGGTCCGGATTAAAAATGGAATCTGGAATAGCCATACCTGGGCGTAAATCGTAGTGTCCAGAATTCGCTTTGAGGCCGCGTAATGTTGCTACGATCACTACACAGTCCGGGGCTTTGTTGGCGGCAGCAGCTTTAATGTTACACGCTTTCTCAAATCCCATATCCGAACCAAAACCGGCTTCAGTTACCGTGTAACCTGACAGTTTTAGCGCAATATCGTCCGCGATAATGGATGAATTTCCATGGGCGATGTTTGCAAATGGACCTGCATGGATCAACGTAGGAACACCTTCTAGAGTTTGCATCAGTGTTGGTGCAATCGCCTCTTTTAGTGTTACTGCCATTGCTCCTGCAACTTGTAGATCTTCCGTAGTGACGGGGTTTCCGTTCAAATCGTACGCTACGACAATTTTCCCAATACGTTGACGTAAATCTTTTAAATCTTTGGCTAGTGCAATTATAGCCATTAACTCGGAAGCAGCTGAAATATCGAACCCTTCGTCACGCTCGAAACCATTGATGGTTTTTCCTGCATCATTGAGGCCAATTTTGACTTTACGTAGTGCACGATCATTATGGTCCATCACTCGTTTCCAAGTAATACTTGCCGTGTCGATTTTAAGTGCTCTTAACCCGGTGCGTGATTCAAAGGCATCATAACCCTCGCGTTGCTCATGGAACAAGCGAGCGTCAAGAGCGGCTGAAGCAAGGTTGTGCGCCGCTGTCACTGCGTGAATGTCACCAGTAAGGTGTAAGTTTAACTCTTCCATTGGAGCTACTTGAGAATAACCGCCGCCCGCTGCGCCACCTTTAATACCGAAGACGGGTCCCATCGAAGGTTGCCTTATACATGCAATAACAGATTGATTAAGCTTTGCTAAACCTTGCGCCAGGCCTATCGTCGTAACGGTTTTTCCTTCGCCAAGAGGAGTCGGCGTGATCGCAGTGACGAGTACAAGTTTACCGTCATCATTTGCTTTGAGTCGTTCCAAACATTTTGGGTGGACTTTGGCTTTGTGCTTCCCGTGAGTGTCATACTCTTCGGGTGATAGTCCTACTTTTTCCGCGATAACATCAATAGAAGAAAGTGGTGTTTTTCGGCAAATTTCGATATCTGACTGCATGGAGAATCCCCAAAGTGGTACTCAGGTAGCGTTGAAAAACTACCTGAGTTATAACGAGTATTATTGTGAGGCAAAGGTCTGCTTGGTGATGGTACTGTTTCGGTTAGGCTTGTAAAGAGTTTACTGCTTCGTATTGTGCGACATACTAACAAAATCTACTCGTTACAGTGCTAGACAAAAACAAAAAGGCCACCAAATGGTGACCTTGATATATTTTCAGCTTTAAAGCTGTCGTTTTAACGATCCCAATAAGTCTCTTCTAAGCTATCTTCTCGTTCAGGAAGCGCTCGCGATAGGCGAGGAGAGTGCTGCGTCAACACTTCATAGCTTACTCGGTTTGCGTATTTACAAATCTGAGAAAGAGAGGAGTAGGTTAAGCATCGTACTTCGTGCTTTTCTGAGTTAGGCACTTCTTTTTGGTGGAAAGAGTTTGCTGCCATGTCATGCAGTAAGGCTGAAAGGGCTGCATCACCTGCACCATTAGTGTTCTTAATCTCTAATGGTCCACCAAGGTAAGGGCCGATGTGAGAGTAGACCTTCATTGGGTTTTGACAGTCTTCTTTACGCATCGCACGACTAAACTCGTACTGGTTAAAGGCTTCGAGGGAGCTTTCAAGGATGTCGTGTGTGGTTTCTCGTTTTACTTTCTCGTCGGTGTAACCAGCCATGTACAGACCATTTGGTCCTGCCGTACAAAGTACGAGATCAACCCATTCAAGTGCTTTATCAGCAGCTGCTAGCGGCTCTGTTTCACCTGTTAGCGCCGCACCTTCTTCTTCATTCATAGCGACAACAGAAATGTTTTCGCGAATGTATTCTTGCCACCACTGTGCGTTACCTTCGATAACGTACTTCGTCCCTAACGTAAGTACAACAGGGACATCGTGCTTCTTAGCAAAGTCGATCGCTCTTTGTACCGCTTTAGGCATTGGATCTTCTTCTTTACCACGCATTAGGTAAGAAGAAACAACCAGGGCTGATGCTTTCTCAAAGATCTCTTCAGGAATGCTTTCCGGAAGTAGTTGATTCATATGACCTTCGTTGATAGCAAATGTACGCTCACCGTCTTGAGAAATTAGGGTGTAGCAGCGACCAATAGGGCCATCTACCGTTTGTAAATGGTTAAGGTTCATGCGTGAAGACGTACGACAAAGGTAGCGATAAGCAAAAGAACCGACTTGAATGTTCTTAGACATCACACCGAGCAAAACGGATTTGCTGTCGGCTAAAACTGAGTAGTTGTGAAGAGTATTGCCAATAGTGTCACCTGGGTATTGGTGTGTGATCAGGCCTTGCTCAACCAGTTCTTCGTAAAGTGCATCTGCTTTGCTTTCTTCAAGAACGAGCGAATGTCCTTTACTCAGGTTGTATTTCTCTAAAAACGCGTCATCTACACGTGCTTCGATATCTACAATGGTTTGACCGACACCAACAATAGTTGGGCGATATAGCTTAGGTGCCTGTCGGATTTGGTTTACTAATGGATCTCGAGCGTGAGTTGGGAAGTAGTGTTTAGATTTACGCTGACCAGGAAACTTCATGCTTGTTCTTGAGTGAGAAAAAAAAGAGGCGGGATTGTATCACAAAAAAATGAAAATCGTGGCGATTTATTACAAAGAAGTCAGCTCGCTGAAAAAATCAGCGAGCTGAGTAAATAGCAACCAAAGCAGCTGCAATTTATGACGCTTGTCGTATTGCAATGGGTTGTTTTTTAAACTTGTTGCTCAGCAGCGCCCGGAAAGAGCCTGCTCCGCGCTAACTAAATTTACCCGCGTTACTTTTTCACTTCAGTTGGCTCAACGTAAGCCTTGGTACCCCAAAGTGGGACTGTCGAAAGGCTATGCTTAAAACTACCATCGGTCTCTTTTGTTGTATAAGACAAGTAGAGTAAGGTTTGGTTATCGGCATCATAAATACGGCGAACCTTCATTGTTTTGAAGAAAATGCTTTTTGACTTCTTAAATACAATTTCACCGGACTTACTCTTATCTATTTTTGCAATCATTTCCGGTGTGATTTCGCCAGTCTGACGACATGATATTGAGCTATCACTTGGATCTGCTAAGCTGAAATCCGCTTCGATAGAGGCGATGTGACATGTGACACCTGTTACCACCTCGTCTTTCAACTCACCGACTTTGATGTCTTTCAAAGTAAACCAACCGAGCCCCACGTCAGCAACATCGTTATCTGAACAACCAACTAGAGTAGTAGCAAGCAATGCACTTAACAGCATCTTTTTCATTATTTTTGTCCTTAACTAGGAAAGATATTGATGAAATCTATCAGAGGTTTGCACCTAAAACAAAATTTAGCCACGGAAAGGTCTATGTGCGCTAGGTTTGTTGCGGGCTTCATGCTAATGTACTGCTCTAAACGAAGGTATCAAGATGAATGAACAACAGTTAGCCAGTATCGAGCGTAAAAATACATGGCTGTATGATCTGGTCGAAGTTGAATTTCCGACACCAGAGAGTTTGAAAGGGCGCGATGTCTATTTCAAAACGCTAGAAAAAGCAACGTATCAAGTAGTCGACAAAGACACACTACTGGAAAGTGACTCTGAATTTAACCTCGACGATATTTTTCTGGTCGATTTTCATCGACTGACCATTATGTTCTCTATCTTGCAATCTCAGCGCTGGGAACAGCAGTATGATAAAGATATGATCATTGAATATCTGACACAGATTATCCTCACGCCAGATTTTGAATTATATGTTGGTTTTAAATCTGGAGTCCCAATTGGTGCTGCTATTGTTAGCCATCTCGAAGGAAATACACTCATCTCTGATGTTGCTGTTTCTGAATCAAAATACAAAAGCTCGTTTGTGGCTGATCTGGCTAAAAGACTAAGCACCGAGCAAAAACTGTTAGACTCAGTGGTTATCGAAAACTAACTTACACATCAATGTGCATAAAAAGTAAAGCAAGATGACGTTGGGTGATCTTGCTTAGAAAAACTGTAATTGCTCCCTTCTATTTCCATGAAATGCCAAGCTCGTCGTTTCAACAATCCCAAACTCAAATAAGATTAATCCAAACATTCTTAAAATCAGCTTGGGCTTGAGCCTTTAAGACGTCTGGAGATGGCTATGGCAATTACCAATATTAAGTGCGTGATATTTGACTGTGATGGTACGTTGGTCGACAGCGAAAGACTGTGTTGCCAAGCGCTCGTCAATGTATTTAACCAGCATGGGGCTGAGTTAACGATGGAAGAGTGCGTTTCTCACTTTAAAGGAGGAAAGCTCGCTGACATCCTTTTAGATACTAAAGAATTGAAAGATATCAAAGTTCCAATTGATGTTTTAGAGCCGCAATACCGAGAAGAAGTCCAGTCTCTTTTTGTGCGTCACTTACAGCCAATGGATGGCGCAAAACGATTAATTCAGTTTTTGGATTCGCATAATATCGAATATTGTGTGGCGTCTAATGGACCTAAAGATAAAATTGAATACGCTTTGGAGTTAACCGGTTTACTCGATGCTTTCCGAGGCAAAGTGTTCTCGGCATTCGATGCGAATAGTTGGAAGCCTGAGCCCGATTTAATCATGTACAGTGCTATGAGCATGGGCTTTTTACCAAGTGACTGTCTTTATATTGATGACACGCCTAAAGGAGTCGAGGCGGGACTAAACGCCGGTATCAAAACGGTGCAGTTATTTAATGGTGAAGCTATCAATCGTGTTGATGACGAGCGTGTAATTCGCATCCATCATTTAGATGAATTAAAAGAGCAGCTGTGTGGCTGCTCTGTTTGACCTATTAATGGCAAACCGGACTTAAGCTGTGGATGTGCTTAAGTTTAGACTGTAGGTAAGGCGTTTGATGTAGACATTGGATAGATGAGAAGTTTTTTGTATGAAATCCGCAAGCAGCGCATGTGAATTTCTCGCCATCCGATGAAATGAGATATTCATCTCCTTGGCAGAGTGGGCAATTCAGGTTCTCTATGTCTTTTGTGTCTTTGTAATTATTCATATTGTTTTCCAGCAGCAAATTGGAATTGGCAAGATCAAGCATAGCGGAACGCTCTGTTTAAGAACATTATTTCATCGGGTACAGCGAGAACTTGAGATTCACTTCAAATATCCACTTGGATGTCGTAGAAAATATCGAAGGTAATAGTTGAACACGGTTTAAAGAAAAGGGCTCCCTAAGGAGCCCTTGTTGATCATAAGTTCCACAACGTTATGCGGTGCGGTAGCGTTGTAATATCTCACCAAGAGAAACGGAGGCTTGCGTGAGATTAGCGACGCCAGCGGTAGATTGCTCCGCCACTTCTCTGATTGTGCTTGATTGACTACGAATTTCTGAAAGTTCCGATGCAATATCGTTAGCAACTGCGCTTTGTTCTTCAGCAGATGTGGAAATCTGAATGCTCATGTCCATTAATGAGCGTGCTGACTCGGCAATAGAGGTAACATCATGGCCGATTTCATCAATAAGCTGGCTGCTGGTTTGAGCTTGCTGAACGGTTCGGTTGGTGATTGAAGCAATGTTCTGACTCTCTATTTGAAGCTTCTCAATCATGGCTTGGATCTCTACTGTTGCCTGTTGAGTTCTGCTTGCTAATGTACGTACTTCATCGGCAACCACTGCAAATCCACGACCTTGTTCACCAGCACGGGCTGCTTCGATTGCTGCGTTTAGTGCCAACAGGTTAGTTTGTTCTGAAATGGCGTTAATCGTTGTGATCACGTCATTAATCTGCGTCGTATTCTCGTTTAAATTGGTTACTGACGTAGAGGCTTGTTCAATATAGCTAGATAACGTCTCTATCTCGCCAATCACGTTTTGTACACGGCTTCTGCTTAGTTCGATCTTCTGGGCATCTTGGTCTGACTGCGTCGTTGCTTGTTGAGAAATACTTGATACCTCCTTTGCAGAGGCTGTCATTTCTTCCATTGCCGTCGCGACTGAATCAAGCGTTTGATATTGATGAGATATCTGGGTTTCACTCAACTGCATATCTTTTTCGAATGCAGAAGATGTCTCGCTCAACATCGTTGCATTATTTTTAACACTATTAACCAGTTCACTTAAGGTATCCATAGACTTGTCTAGCGCACAGCCGATGGTACCGAATTCATCTCGACCTGGATGGAAACCAAGGCGAGAGGTTAAGTCACCGTCACCAATTTTTTCGGTTGTTGTATATAAAACCCACAGAGCTCCTCCGATAAACGTTGCCACCCAGTAAGAGAATAGGGCAAAAGGAATACCCCATAAGAAGCTGAGTAATAGTGACGATAGAGCTGATGATTTTAACGATTCGTATTGTGTGGACACATTTTGAGTCAGCTTAATCACTTCTCCAGAATGCAACTTGGCATAAGCGGTCACAGACCCATCGACAAAAGAACTCTCGCTTACGCGGTTCGATTTCGATACGCCGTCAATTTCTGTAGCGCGGTTTGATTGAGCATCAACGATACCAGAAAGCTTCGCTTCGCTCGCCGAGATGGCTTGCTGCTCAAATTGTTGTATTTCATTGAAGTAGCGGCTTCCAGCCACTGAAGTGAGGGCTACTAAAAACAGTAGGAATATCACCCACATTTTGTCGTTGATAGACATCTTGATAAACAGCCTGTCTATCGTTCTAAACTCAACTTCTCTCATTTAAAGCTCCATTAGAGATAAAAGATATTGACCAAATCTATTGCTATATCGAAACAAAATATGCGAAGTTAATCAGCAAAATATGTAACGAATACTAAATTTAGTTTAAGAAATGAGATCTAAGGACGCCTATAACAGTATGTTATATCTTTAAATTGACATGAATGTTGATAAAAGAGTCATTTCTCTAAAGTGTTAAGCGGATATGAAACTTAATTGCAATCGTTTACTTTTGATTATGCTCATAGGTTTTTAAATCTTTACTTCTCGCTGTCATGAATGTGTCATATAAAGACTATAAAAAGGAGTTGCTGATGTGGATATGGCAAGAGTCAGGCCGTCAGCAAGTAAAAGCAAGAGAGCTTAAAATAAAGGAGGTCACAATGAGCGACCAATACCAAAACGATGAGAGCCTAGAGCTGCTAGATGCGCTTGAAATTGGCATTATCTTGTCGGAATACGTTGGCTCAGACAACGAAGCCGAATAGCGGAACACTCTCATCTCGTCGTAATTGACGTTATACTAGGTTCATGTCACACCAAGCCCTAGAAGCCAAAACTGGCGTCGAATGAACTTTCTAGCCCACCTGCATATCGCAGAACACAGTAACAGCCATTTATTGGGAAACTTGCTTGGAGACTTCGTAAAAGGAGATCCAAGCAAGCTGTATGATCGCGATATCTCAAATGGCATCAGATTACATAGATTTGTTGACCGTATTACTGACCATCATCCAATCGTCAACGAATGTAAGCCTCATTTCACTGGTGTTGCGAGACGTTTTGCACCTATCGCTTTAGATATGTTTTGGGATCATTGCCTCGCAAAACACTGGAACGACTTTCATTCCGTGTCTCTCGAACACTTTGTAAAAACGGCATACGAGAGAGTAAACCGAGAGGTTCATGAACATTTGCCGCCACGTTTTTTGGTGCTCCACAGCAGAATGTGGCATGGCCGATGGCTTCAATCCTATCAAGATCTAGACAATATAGAATTTGCACTACATCGGATGTCGCAAAGAAGTCCTAGAATGGCAGACTTAACCACAACATTTAAAGTGATTGAAAGTGATTACACCGAATTAGAAGAGAAGTTCTCGTCACTTTATCGAGATGTTTTGCGCCAGTCGTATGATTTTCAGCAACAGCTTAATGACTCAACTCAATGAGATAGAAAAGTAGTATGGCTTTAGGGGCTCTGGTAAACTCTGCGCTCCAAAAATAATGAGGTTACACATGTCTGTTAATTTTGCTGATTTAGGCATCGAACAAAAGCTAATCGAGACGCTAGGCAATCTAAATATCGTGACGCCAACACCAGTGCAAGAAAAGTCAATTCCACACGTCCTTGCAGGAAAAAACTTACTTGCTGCTGCACAAACTGGTACGGGAAAAACGGCTGCGTTTGGTTTACCTATCATACAAACCGTTCAGCAAAAGAAACTTAATGGCACACCTCGAGCATTGATTTTGGTTCCAACACGCGAGCTTGCACAGCAGGTATTTGATAATTTGAATCAGTACTCGGCAGAAACAGAACTTCGCATCGTGTGTGTTTATGGTGGTACAAGCATTGGCGTACAAAAGAGAAAGTTAGAAGAGGGCGCTGATATTTTGATTGCCACGCCAGGCCGCCTTTTGGATCACCTGTTTAATGGTAACGTAAACATCTCTAAAACCGGTATGCTCGTGTTAGACGAAGCCGACCGTATGTTAGATATGGGATTTTGGCCTGACTTGCAGCGCATCTTCCGACGTTTGCCTGCTGAGAAACAGATCCTATTGTTCTCTGCGACATTTGAGAAGCGAATCAAAACTATTGCGTATAAACTCATGGAATCGCCAGTTGAAGTCGAAGTTTCACCAGCAAATACGACTGCTGAAACGGTAACACAAATGGTTTATCCAGTGGATAAAAAACGGAAACGTGAATTGCTAGCGTACTTAATTGGCTCGCGGAATTGGCAGCAAGTGCTTGTATTTACAAAAACGAAGCAAGGCAGTGATGAGTTAGCGAAAGAGCTCAAGTTAGATGGCATCAAAGCGGTTTCTATCAACGGTGATAAATCACAGGGTGCCCGCCAAAGAGCTTTGGATGAATTTAAACAAGGTAAGGTACGTGCTTTGATTGCAACCGATGTGGCAGCACGAGGGTTAGATATTCAAGAGCTAGAACAAGTCGTGAACTTTGATATGCCATTCAAAGCAGAAGATTATGTCCATCGAATTGGCCGCACTGGAAGAGCAGGAAAGTCAGGTTTGGCGGTTTCTCTGATGAGTAGAGATGAGGAGTACTTGTTGCAAGCTATCGAGAATCTGCTTGATCAACGCTTACCCCAAGAATGGCTGGCAGGTTTCGAACCAAGTCTTGTAGAAGAAATTGAGCCTGAACAAAATGGGGGTGGGCGTCGTCGTAGTCGTTCATCTGAGAAGCGTAAGCTAAAAGCAAAATTGGCGATTCATAAGAATCGTGGTAAATCACGTAGCTCTCGCTAAACCGCGCAAACTTTTGTTCTTACATAGTCAGGCTGTTTTTGCCTCTTCATAGACGTCTAACGTTTGGGGGATAGCAAGTAGGTACCCTTGATACATATCGAAACCGAGCTTTTTCATTAAGCGAAGTTGATGCTCGGTTTCAATTCCTTCGATAACGGTTTTAGAGCATAACGCTTTTGCGAGCGATAATGCATCGTTAAGCGCTTTAAAATCACCGTTTTCATACCTTAGCAATAAAGAGCGATCCATCTTGATTATATCTGGGCAAACGCTTCTCACTCGCTCAGTTGTCGATGCATTGACGCCATAATCGTCAATCGCTAATTTAAATCCTTCAAGACTTAACTCCCGAGCAGCTTGAGACAAAGAGAGTTCATCCTCCACCTTCAATTCAAGTAACTCCATGACGATTTGTTCATTCATCAAATGCGATTCATAAATGGTTTGTTTTAGCAGTCGGTTATAAGTGATGTCTTTAACTAGTATCTCTGCCGCTACCGGTAATACATTGAGAAGCAATTGTTTTGTGTGAAAGCGAGACTGAGAGAAATTTTTGATATGGATTAGGCGACTTAAGCGTTCAACATTGAGCAAATCTTGAGTGGGAGTCGCTTTGGATTGGAAAAACTGATCTGGCCTAACCATGGTGCCATTGGCATTGCTAATTCTTACCAGTGCTTCAAGGCCAACGATGGAAATATCGTTCTTATATATGGGTTGAAAGACACTGCGGAGAGTGAAGTTCGCGTATTTCGCAATATACTGCCCGTCGGCTTGTTTCCGGATGCAACTAAGTAGTTGCGAGATGCTCATCATTGTTACCACAACCTAAATCAATGTCTCAACATCAGCGTTATCGCGCTAATTTTTCTATTTCATTGGCAATGAATCTAAGTGTGCTCATTAACTCAAGCAAGAACGATGGTAATGGATGGGTAGGTTTGTCGAGTGACATCAAACAAATTGATGAAATAATTGATAATCTCAGCACTTCAATTTGATGCTACCATTGCAGTACGGCATACAACTGCAAATATTTTCTGACTAACTGCTGTTTGTTCGAACGCCGTAAAGGATGCCCAAACTTAATGTAACAAGGGCTAATACCGAATCGAGTGTCCAACGATTGCGTGAGTTGCGACTCGCTGGTGTACAGTGTGATTCCTTGTTCTGTGTATTCGTTGATCTGATCGGGTAGTTCACCCATCCACCAATGAAGCAATTCTCGGCTCGTTTTGCTGCGACTTATCCAATGATCGCAAACCAAAAAGAGTAGGTCATTAGGCTGTAAGGCATAGCCATATTCACTCTGCCATTCCGTAATTGATGAGAGTAAGTTTTCCCGGCAAGATTTTCCGGCACTGACCATATGGTGACTCAGAACCCAGACAGTGCCAATGTCGGATGAAATTCGATAGTGATGGGGAAGGTCTGGAGAATCCAACACTTCGATTGGCTTTATCACGCAGTTGTATCCAAAGTGACGAAAAGTATGTTCCATCCTTCTTGAAAACGCGAGACCAAGATGATGCTCACTCATGCCTTGGTTATGCACCGCAGGGTAATGCTTTTCACACAGCTTAAGACAGTCGTCTTGAAAATCATTAACACTTTGAATAACTAGGTCGAGTAGCAAAGAATATCCCTTAATAATTACAAAACGAACTGCAAAAGGTTAGCATAGTCTTTTGAGAATAGACTAATTTACTTCGGCAACTTCTTGATCTAAACACCAAATTTCTCACAAATGACCGTGTCTAATCTTTAATAGAGCAATACGAAAGAAGCAGAAGTTGAACAAAAATTTGAAAGGGAAAAAATGATAAAGCTAGAACGCGCACAAAAAGAGGCGTTGGCCACCGCCATTCAAGATTACATGCAAGACGAGCTAGATGTTGAAATTGGCCAGTTCGATAGTGAGTTTCTAATTGATTTTATTACAGAAAAACTAGGACCAATTTATTATAACAAGAGACTATGGCGTCAATAGTTAATTTTTGAGGCTATCTGTATCCCACATAACACCATCTCTTAGCATT
>NZ_JAWOWF010000039.1:0-50416 GCF_033340295.1 Vibrio sp. 1401 | reverse complement strand
AGGAGAGACTTGAACTCTCACACCTTGCGGCGCCAGAACCTAAATCTGGTGCGTCTACCAATTCCGCCACTTCCGCATCTATTCCTAACTGCTCTGATAAAAAGAACATTTAGGAATGGTGGCTACGACGGGATTCGAACCTGTGACCCCATCATTATGAGTGATGTGCTCTAACCAGCTGAGCTACGTAGCCAAAACCATATTTTTTGTTCTCAACGCTTCGTTGCCTTGTCGTTGGGAACGGCGCGCATTATGCGAAGTTGAGTGAGATCCGTCAACAGTTTTTTTTAATAAATTTCGGAAAAAACCTCGTTCGCTTCCTTTTTAAACAAAGAGGCGTGTTTATGATCTAAAACTGGAAATAAATTAGCTTGCAGTTGCGTAATTTATTTTTGTTCATTTACTTAAGGTATTAAAAAAGCCAGCTTAACAGCTGGCTTTTAGTGTAAATGAAGTGTTTAGAATTCATTCATTTAATTAAACATTGAAGCGGAAGTGTACAACATCACCATCTTTTACGATGTAGTCTTTACCTTCTAGACGCCATTTACCTGCGTCTTTTGCGCCATTTTCACCATTGAATTGGATGAAATCGTCGTAACCGACTACTTCTGCACGAATAAAGCCTTTCTCGAAGTCAGTGTGGATCTTACCTGCCGCCTGAGGCGCAGTTGCACCAACAGGGATTGTCCAAGCACGTACTTCTTTAACACCTGCTGTGAAGTAGGTGTGTAGAGTCAGTAGTTCGTAACCAGAGCGAATTACACGGTTCAGCCCCGGTTCTTCGATCCCCATATCCGCTAGGAATTCTTCGCGATCTTCATCTTCTAGTTCAGATAGTTCAGATTCGATAGCTGCACATACAGGTACAACGACGTTGTTTTCTTTTTCTGCGAACTCGCGAACCGCATCTAGATATGGGTTATTTTCGAAACCATCTTCGTTTACGTTTGCAATGTACATAGTTGGCTTCAGTGTTAGGAAGTTTAGGTAGCCGATTGATGCTAACTCTTCTTTAGATAGCTCAACTGTGCGTGCCATGCCGCCTTCAGTTAGTACTGGTAACAGTTTTTCTAGTACGGTTAGTTCAAATTTTGCGTCTTTATCGCCGCCTTTTGCCTTCTTCGCGTTACGTTGAATCGCGCGCTCACAAGAATCAAGGTCAGCCATTGCAAGTTCAAGGTTGATCACTTCGATATCTTCGATAGGTGAAACTTTACCTGAAACATGAACAATGTTTTCGTTTTCAAAACAACGTACAACGTGGCCAATCGCGTCTGTTTCACGGATGTTAGCTAGGAATTTGTTACCTAAACCTTCACCACGTGATGCACCAGCAACAAGACCAGCGATGTCCACGAACTCCATCGTCGTTGGAAGAACTCTCTGTGGGTTAACGATCTTAGCTAGTGCGTCTAGACGTAGATCTGGCACAGGAACCACACCAGTGTTTGGTTCAATGGTACAGAACGGGAAGTTTGCTGCTTCGATACCCGCTTTAGTTAGTGCGTTGAACAGAGTTGATTTACCTACGTTAGGTAGACCAACGATGCCACATTTAAAACCCATGATAGTAACCTTATTCAGCTTTGAACGTGTGGAGGCGATTTTGTGCTTTAGATAGGCCATCCTTAATCAGGATATCTAGACAACGAACAGCCTCATCAGCTGCTGCATCTAAAAGCTCTTGCTCTTTAGCTGGCGCTTTACCTAATACAAAACCCGCCACTTTATCTTTGTGTCCCGGATGACCAATGCCAATACGAAGACGATAAAAATCTTTGTTATTGCCCAGTTTGCTAATGGTGTCACGCAGACCGTTGTGTCCACCGTGACCCCCACCTTTTTTAAACTTAGCGACACCTGGCGGTAAGTCTAGCTCGTCATGAGCGACCATGATCTCTTCAGGTTTAATTTGATAAAATTTCGCAAGCGCTGCGATCGATTTACCTGATAGATTCATGAAGGTGGTTGGGATAAGCAAACGGAGATCCTGGCCATTGACCATAATGCGTCCTGTTAGACCAAAAAACTTTGGTTCGTTCTTCAGTGTAACGTTGTGAACGCGTGCTAATTCTTCTACAACCCAAGCGCCCGCATTGTGACGAGTTCTGGCGTATTCTGGTCCTGGGTTAGCAAGACCAACAAGAAGTTTGATTTGTTGACTCAAGGTTAGGATCTCTCTGGAATCTCAAAAAGCGCAGTATGATAGCACAGAAAACTCGCGGTGGGCGACCAAGGGATTTTCTAGTTATCAGTACAAATAAAAAAACACCCCAAAGAGGGGTGCTTTTGAAATCAGTGTAACTGAAATGTTCGTATTAGTTGAACATTGCAGAGATTGACTCTTCGTTGCTGATACGACGAATCGCTTCAGCCAGCATGCGAGATAGGCTTAGTGTTGTCACTTTACCTGTTGCAGCCATCTCTTTAGACAGAGAGATAGAGTCAGTCACGATAACTTGGTCAAGAACTGAGTTCTTGATGTTATCCGCAGCGTTGCCTGAGAATACTGCGTGAGTAGCGTAAGCGAATACACGCTTAGCACCGCGCTCTTTTAGTGCTTCAGCTGCTTTACATAGTGTGCCACCTGTGTCGATCATGTCATCAACGATCACACAGTCACGACCTTCAACATCACCGATTAGGTTCATTACTTCAGAAACGTTTGCACGTGGACGACGCTTATCTACGATTGCGATGTCGATGTCGCCTAGTGCTTTTGCTGTTGCACGAGCACGAACAACGCCACCTAGGTCAGGAGATACCACTACAGGGTTATCTAGACCGCGAGCCTGCATATCTTCAAGTAGCACTGGCGTGCCGAAGATGTTGTCTACAGGTACATCGAAGAAGCCTTGAATTTGCTCTGCGTGTAGGTCGATAGTTAGAACGCGGTCAACACCAACGTTAGATAGGAAATCAGCAACAACTTTTGCAGTAATTGGCACACGCGCAGAACGTACACGACGGTCTTGGCGAGCGTAGCCGAAGTAAGGGATAACTGCAGTGATACGGCCTGCTGAAGCACGGCGCATTGCATCAATCATAACAACCAATTCCATTAGGTTGTCGTTAGTCGGTGCACAAGTGGATTGAATGATGAAAACATCGCTACCACGAACATTCTCATTGATTTGAACTGCAACTTCGCCATCAGAAAAGCGAGAAACAGATGCATCACCAAGAGAGATGTAAAGACGATCAGCAATACGTTGGGCTAGTTCAGGTGTTGCGTTACCAGCAAATAGCTTCATATCAGGCACGGTGGAAACCTCGGGTTTGCGTCCAGTTTAAATAGGTCGGTGTGAGGCTGATTGGTATTCAGCCAAAGTCTCTTTTAATGGCGAAATATTGCGCCCTTGAGCGACAAATGCCGAGACTTTATCAGAGAGTTGTGCAAGGATAGTTTCTGCTTCAGATTTGCTCGAAAATTCAGCAAAAACGCAAGATCCTGTCCCCGTCAATCTTGACGGCGCGTATTGTAGCAGCCAAGAAAGTTGCTTATCAACCTCTGGGTAGAGCATTCGTACAATTTTTTCGCAATCGTTTACGCTTGGCGTATTTAAAAGTGTTTCTAGATCTCGTTTTGGGGTGTTTCGCGTTAGATCTGGATGACAAAAAACGTCGACGGTTGCGATAGAAACATTCGGTCTGACGACTAAATACCACTTTTCTTCTGGATAAGCGGGGGAGAGTTTCTCGCCAACACCTTCAGCGAAAGCTGCAAATCCGCGCACAAATACGGGCACGTCTGCGCCCAACTTTAAACCAATTTCAGCCAGTTCATCGTCAGTTAGATTCAGTTGCCACAAGTAGTTCAGTGCCACTAGTGCTGTAGCTGCATTCGATGAGCCCCCACCAATGCCCCCACCCATAGGCAGCACTTTCTGTAGCTCAATATGCGCGCCAAAAGGGCAGTTTGAGTAAGCTTGAAGCGCGGTTGCTGCTTTCCAAATTAAATTGTCTTGAAGAGGCACACCTTCTATCTCTGGAGAAATCGTAATATCACCAGAATGGTTCGCTTGAATGGTGAGCTCATCGCCGTGATCGACGAATTGGAATAAGGTTTGTAACTCGTGGTAGCCATTCTCTGTACGGCCGTTGATATATAGAAAGAGATTCAATTTCGCTGGTGATGGCCAGCGTGTTGAAAGTTCAATCATTGGGTGATGTTCCATTTTGTGATCACTAGATTTATTTTGACATCAGCTGTGGTGAGTTTCAGCTTATTTGGCAGAGGGAGAGACTGTTCATGCCATTGAACGTCGCCATATCGTTGATAAGCGATACTCCAATCATTTAAACCAATTTGTTTGTTTAACGCTTGCAGTGTATTGGTTGGAGACAGTTGGAATTTGTCGGCATCGGTAGGTAGACCTAATAGCCAGTCAGGCATGTGATCGACGGGCATCATTAACCCTGTAAGACGGTAAATCAGCTGGTTAGCACTGCGAGAAGAAAGGACCTGATCGTCGTAAGTTTCTACTGTGGCGCCTTGTGGGGTGATGGTGAGCTTTAATGCCGTTTGTCCGAGAATCGTAGTTAAACGCAACTGGCTTAGTGCTGAAGAATGTTTCCAGTAGAAATTTAAATTTTGTCTTTGGTCTGGGCCGATATAACCAAGTTTTCCCGTTGCTTGAAAATCTTGGATGGTCTCGAGTCGTTGCTCATGAGCTTGCCATTCAACGCTGGTAACACTTTCAGGAACGGACGAACAACCAGCGAGCAGTAAGCTCGACAAGAAAAAAAGAATAAAGGAGCGTAACGTCATGTTTGATGGCTTATTAATCAGTTTCATCGGGAATCGCTCACAACTATAGCATTGAAAAGTCGCACTTAGGAAAACAAATCCGGCTTACCCTTTCAATAAATGCGTGCTTACAGTAAAATTCTGGACCTATTTTATAACCTATCCCAGAGATACCACGTTAGATGTCCTTGCTTGCTATTGGAATTAATCACAATACAGCGTCTGTCGACTTGCGAGAGAAGGTGGCGTTTGGTCCGGATAAACTCGGCCCTGCACTCGAGCAACTTAGAGAGCACGAAGCGGTTAACGGCAGTGTGATTGTTTCAACCTGTAACCGAACCGAGTTGTACTGCGATGTTAAGCAAGGAGCGCGAAACAAGTTGATCGATTGGCTTGCTCAATTTCATCAAGTGAGCCGCGAAGATTTAATGCCGAGTTTGTATGTTCATGAAGAACAAGCTGCAATAAAGCATTTGATGCGCGTATCGTGCGGTCTTGACTCTCTGGTGTTGGGTGAGCCTCAAATTTTGGGGCAGGTAAAGCAAGCATTTTCTGACTCGCGAGATCATCAAGCTGTCGATGCCTCGATTGATAAACTGTTTCAAAAGACGTTCTCAGTCGCCAAACGGGTAAGAACAGAGACAGATATTGGTGGTAATGCCGTGTCCGTGGCTTATGCGGCATGTACACTGGCAAAACATATTTTTGAGTCGTTATCAGATTCAACCGTGCTTTTAGTTGGTGCGGGTGAGACGATTGAATTGGTCGCGAAGCATTTAGCGTCCAACGGTTGCACAAAAATGATTGTCGCGAACCGCACTAAAGAGCGCGCGCAAGGCTTAGCGGACCAATTTGGCGCAGAAGTGATCAGTTTGAACGAAATTCCTGAACATTTGGCGAAAGCGGACATTGTGATTAGCTCAACGGCGAGCCCATTGCCTATTATTGGCAAAGGTATGGTCGAAACGGCTCTAAAGCAGCGCCGACATCAACCTATCTTGTTAGTCGATATTGCGGTGCCGCGAGATGTAGAGTCGGAAGTCGGTGAACTGAACGACGCATATCTGTATTCTGTTGATGACTTGCAATCTATCATCGACAGCAACATTGAGCAGCGTAAAGTCGAAGCGATTCAAGCTGAAGCGATTGTTAGTGAAGAAAGCGCTGCATTTATGACATGGTTGCGTTCACTGCAAGCCGTCGATAGTATTCGCGACTATCGCAAATCAGCCAACGAAATTCGTGAAGAGTTACTGAGCAAAAGTTTGCAATCTTTAGCGGCAGGCGCAGATCCGGAGAAAGTGCTGCGCGAGCTGAGTAATAAACTCACCAACAAACTGATTCACGCTCCAACTCGCGCATTGCAAAGTGCAGCAGAGCAAGGCGAACCAGCAAAATTAACGATTATCCGCCAAACACTTGGCTTGGATGATCTATAACTCACGCTTTTTATTAAGAAAACGACACTATGAAAGCCTCTATTCTGACTAAGCTAGAAACGCTAGTAGAACGTTACGAAGAAGTTCAACATCTTCTTGGTGATCCTGATGTAATTGGAAATCAGGACAAATTCCGTGCTCTATCAAGAGAGTACTCTCAGCTAGAAGAAGTAACCAAGTGCTTCCAAGCTTATCAACAAGCACAAGAAGATCTTGTCGCCGCTGAAGAGATGGCAAACGAAGACGACGAAGAAATGCGTGAAATGGCGCAAGAAGAAATCAAAGAAGCGAAAGCGACGATTGAGCGTCTTACTGATGAGTTACAGATTCTTCTTCTGCCAAAAGATCCGAACGATGATCGTAACTGTTTCCTAGAAATTCGTGCAGGTGCGGGTGGCGACGAAGCGGGTATCTTCGCGGGTGATCTATTCCGTATGTACAGCAAGTACGCAGAAAAGCGTGGCTGGCGCATCGAAGTCATGTCTTCAAACGAGGCAGAGCACGGTGGTTACAAAGAGATGATCGCGAAAGTAAGCGGCGACGGTGCATACGGCGTGTTGAAATTTGAGTCAGGCGGTCACCGTGTACAGCGTGTTCCTGCAACTGAATCTCAAGGCCGTGTGCATACTTCTGCTTGTACAGTAGCAGTAATGGCGGAAATCCCTGAAGCGGATCTGCCTGAAATCAAAGCAGCAGACCTGAAAATCGATACGTTCCGTGCATCTGGCGCGGGTGGTCAGCACGTTAACACCACGGATTCTGCAATTCGTATTACCCACTTACCAACGGGTACGGTAGTAGAGTGTCAGGATGAGCGTTCACAGCACAAGAACAAAGCGAAAGCAATGGCGGTTCTTGCTGCTCGTATCGTTCAAGCGGAAGAAGAGCGTCGTGCCGCAGAAGTGTCTGATACACGTCGTAACCTTCTAGGTTCTGGTGACCGTAGTGACCGTATTCGTACATACAACTACCCACAAGGTCGTGTGTCTGATCACCGTATCAACCTGACCATCTATCGTTTGAACGAAGTGATGGAAGGTGACCTGCAGAGCTTGATTGATCCTGTGATTCAAGAGCACCAAGCAGACCAACTTGCGGCGCTCGCAGAGAACGGCTAATCGATGAGCCAAGTTCAATCGATTGAGCAAGCACTGAAAAGTGCGACGGCGAAACTGGCAGAAGGCGGCAAAGAGTCGCCTTCTCTCGATGCAGCTGTACTCCTTTGCCATGTCCTTGGCAAACCACGAACTTACCTGCTGACCTGGCCAGAAAAAGCATTAGAAGCAGAGCAAAAATCTCAGTTTGACGCTCTACTTGAACGACGTTTAACTGGTGAACCCGTCGCTTATATTATTGGTGAGCGAGAGTTTTGGTCTTTACCATTCAAAGTTTCTCCCTCTACCTTGATCCCAAGACCGGATACAGAACGTTTGGTCGAAGTTGCACTCGATAAGACCTACGAGCAGACTGGGCCTATTTTAGATCTTGGGACGGGGACGGGAGCTATCGCCATCGCGCTTGCATCTGAAATGCCAAAGCGTCAAGTGATGGGCGTAGACCTTAAGCAAGAAGCGAAAGCACTTGCAGAGTACAATGCTGAGCAGCTAAACATCAAAAATGTGACCTTTGCTCAAGGCAGTTGGTTTGAGCCTATTACAGAAGGTACGAAGTTTGCTTTAATTGTCTCCAACCCGCCATATATTGATGAAAAAGATCCACATTTATCCCAAGGCGATGTGCGCTTTGAGCCAAAATCTGCATTAGTTGCTAAAGAGAATGGCTTAGCTGATATTCGTCATATCTCGGATCTTGCTCGTCAGTATCTTGAAGTGGGCGGTTGGCTGGCATTTGAACATGGTTATGATCAAGGTGAGGCGGTGCGTGAGATAATGCGTGGCTTTGGTTACCAACAGGTCGCTACGGAAAAAGATTATGGCGGTAACGATCGAGTAACACTTGGTTGTCTGGCCAGTTAATCATGGAAGTCAGCAAACACTAACTAAAAAGAGAAGAAAAATGTACGTAGCTCTAAAACACATACACTTAGTGACGATCGCTCTCAGCGCGACGCTACTATCGATCCGATTCGTGTTAATGATGATGAACTCACCGAAGCGAAATAATCGCTTTTTGAAAGTGTTTCCCCACATCGTTGATACTGCATTGCTAGTGTCAGGTATCGCGCTTATTTTCATTACGGGTTTCATCCCGTTTACCGATGCCGCACCGTGGTTAACAAACAAAATCACCTGCGTACTGGCGTACATTGCGCTTGGATTCTTCTCATTGAAACTTGCGAAAAACAACCTACTGAAGATATTTGGCTTTTTCGGCGCATTAGGTTGGTTGGTCATGGCTGCAAACATTGCTGTGTCTAAGAGCCCTACGTTATTTGGATAGACGTCATGTTAGAGTTTTTTGACGAAGATTTTGACAATATACCGTTGGTGGAAGGTGCGCTTGAGCTAAACAAAGCGATTAACCCAGAAACCAAAGTACATTGGGCGAAACAAGAGTTAGAGCGTCTTTACAAAGATGCAGAAGCCACGCTTGTTCATGAAACCGATGAAGAGCAACGATTTGATGCATTCCTACGACTGTTTTTCCACGAGTGGGGGTTCAAAGGCGACGAGCAGGAATACTTTATTTCGGACAACAGCTTCATCGATAAAGTGTTGGAGCGCAGAAAAGGTATTCCTGTGAGCTTAGGTTCGATTTTGTTATACCTAGGCAAAAAGCTGGGGTTCCCGTTGAAGGGAGTTACTTTCCCTACTCAGTTCCTGTTAAAAGTCGATTGGATGCATAAGAAGCCAGACTACATCAACCCATTTAATGGTGAGTATGTAGGTGAAAGGATTCTTCAAGCTTGGCTTATTGGCCAGGAAGGACCGTTAGCTCAGCTAAAGCCTGAACATTTTGAGGAAGCTGACAACCCAACAATTATTGGTCGCTGGTTGGCATTGATTAAAAGTGCGATGTTGCGTGAAGAGCATTATACGCTGGCATTACGTTGTACAAATCTTGCTCTAACATTTGTGCCAGATGACCCATACGAAATTCGTGACCGTGGTTTTATTTTCCAACAGCTAGAGTGCCCTCAAGTAGCGGTATCAGATTTTCAGTACTTTATTGACCAATGCCCTGACGATCCGGCTTCCGAGCTACTAAAATCACAAGTTAATGTGATGAGTGAAACGCACGTCACACTTCACTAATTTTATCGATGTGCCGAACGGTGGCGTATCGTGGACAGAAAAAGAGAATCAAAATGGAACAGAAAATCGTTAATATCGGCGACATTCAGGTTGCTAACGACAAGCCATTCACCCTATTTGCAGGTATGAACGTTCTTGAGTCTCGTGATCTTGCGATGCAGATCTGTGAGCACTACGTAAAAGTAACGGAAAAACTTGGTATTCCTTACGTATTTAAGGCGTCGTTTGACAAAGCAAACCGCAGTTCTGTTCATTCATACCGTGGTCCAGGTCTGGAAGAAGGTATGAAAATCTTTCAGGAGCTGAAAGACACTTTTGGTGTAAAGATCATCACGGACGTTCACACTGAAGCGCAAGCTCAACCTGTCGCTGACGTGGTAGACGTTATTCAGCTTCCTGCATTCCTAGCTCGTCAAACTGACCTTGTTGAAGCTATGGCCAAAACAGGTGCGGTTATCAACGTGAAGAAACCTCAATTTATGAGCCCAGGTCAAGTGGGTAACATCGTTGAGAAGTTCGCAGAATGCGGTAACGACAAGATCATCCTATGTGAGCGCGGTTCTTGCCACGGTTACGATAACCTAGTTGTAGACATGCTTGGTTTTGGTGTGATGAAAAATGCTTCGAAAGGTAGCCCAATCATCTTTGACGTAACGCACTCACTACAAATGCGTGACCCATCAGGCGCAGCATCTGGCGGTCGTCGTGAGCAGACAGTTGAGCTTGCTAAAGCGGGTCTAGCGACAGGCATCGCAGGTCTATTTATCGAAGCGCACCCAAACCCAGACCAAGCGCGTTGTGATGGCCCATCTGCACTGCCTCTAGACAAGTTAGAGCCATTCTTAGCACAAATGAAATCGCTTGATGATCTGATCAAGAGCTTTGCAGATATCGATATCAAGTAAACGCCAGATGACTGGTGGTAACAAATACTATAGCCAACCGAGTGTTGGCTATTTTTTTATCTGAAAAGCCGTGAATTCTCAAACTTGTTACTGATGAATTTGTTATTGCTAAACAATGCATCATAATTATTAAATCAATGTGTTAGGGTGCACGTGGTTTTCAAATAGATCCAATGCTTAAAATGTGCATCAGTAATCCCAATAAGAAAAAGGTAAATAAATGAATCAGCGTCTGATGATCAAAACTGTTTTGAGTGCCGCTATCTTGGCCTCGTTAGCTGGGTGTGCTACGCAACCTGCACCAGAATGGAATGCCGATACAACCTATAAATTGACCGTATTGCACACTAACGATCATCATGGTCGCTTTTGGCAAAATCGATACGGTGAATATGGCATGGCGGCGCGTAAAACGTTAATCGATGATTTGCGCGAAGAAATACAGGCTGAGGGGGGGAGCGTGTTATTGCTTTCTGGTGGTGACATCAACACAGGAGTACCTGAGTCTGATTTACAAGATGCCGAGCCGGATTTCAAAGGCATGAGCAAAATTGGTTACGATGCGATGGCTCTAGGTAATCATGAGTTTGATAATCCATTGGACGTGCTATTCAAGCAGCAAGAGTGGGCAAACTTTCCGATGTTGTCTGCCAATATTTACGATAAAAATACTGGCAAGCGTTTATTCCAACCATACGCGATGTTTAAAAAGCAGGGCATTAAAATTGCGGTCATTGGTCTTACAACCGAAGACACTGCGAAACTTGGCAACCCTGAATTCATTGAACAAATTGACTTCCGTGACCCGAAAGAAGAAGCCAAGGAGTTGATTGCAGAACTGAAAGAGACAGAGTATCCAGATCTGATTTTTGCTGTCACGCATATGGGACACTATGAAAATGGTAATAGAGGCATCAATGCTCCTGGCGATGTGGCGTTAGCTCGTTATTTGAATGACGGCGATCTCGACATGATCGTTGGAGGACACTCACAAGAACCTGTGTGCATGGAAGGTCCAAACGTTATTAAAAAGAACTTTAAACCAGGTGATGAATGTCAGCCCGATAAACAAAATGGTACCTTTATTGTTCAGGCACATGAGTGGGGGAAATATGTGGGACGCGCCGATTACGAGTTTCGTAATGGCGAACTCTCGATGGTGAGCTACGATCTAATCCCTGTAAACTTGAAAAAGAAAGTTAAAGTTGATGGTCAGTCGCAACGAGTCTTGATCCAAGATGAGATTAAACAAGACGAAATGATGCTTGAGTTTCTTCGTCCTTATCAAGAAAAAGGTCAGGGCAAACTAAACGTGAAGATTGCAGAATCTAACGGTAAGCTTGAGGGTGACCGCAATGTGGTTCGTTACCAGCAAACAAACTTAGGTCGATTAATTGCAACGGCTCACATGGAACGTGCGAAAGCAGATTTCGCCGTAATGAATTCTGGCGGCGTTCGCGATTCGATTGCAGCAGGTGAGATTACCTACAAAGATGTGCTGACTGTTCAGCCATTTGGCAATATGGTCTCTTACGTTGATATGACGGGCAAAGAAGTATTGGATTACCTAAATGTCGTTGCAACTAAACCTGTCGACTCTGGAGCTTACGCGCAGTTTGCCGGCATTGCGATGAGTATCAATAATGGTGAGGTAACCAATGTGTTCATTGGTAATAAGCAACTTCGCTTAGATGGTAATTACCGCTTTACCGTACCAAGCTATAATGCTGCTGGTGGAGATGGTTACCCTAAAATCGACGATCATCCAGGGTATGTAAATACAGGTTTTACCGATGCTGAGGTTTTGAAGGATTATTTAGAAACACATAGCCCTATTGATGTTAATGAGTATGCCCCTTCAGGTGAAATCACGTATTTAGTTGATACGGCGATTGATCAGTAACCCAACAGAGAAAAAGCGATTGACTCAAACTCGCTGATATCATTAACTAAAAGCGCAGATCCAATTCAATCTGCGCTTTTTGTTTTTATGAGGAGAATCTTGATGACTCCGGCCATTAATCTTGCGAAAAAGAAAAAAATTCCACACACGATTCATCAGTATGAGCATGACCCTAGAGCCGATAGTTATGGCTTGGAGGCTGCTGAAGTACTGGGGCAGGATCCGAAAACAGTATTTAAAACCTTGCTGTTCTGCTTGAACGGGGAGCCAAAGAACCTTGCGGTTGCGATTATCCCTGTTGACCAAAAGCTGAACCTAAAACTGGCGGCGAAAGCAGCGAAGGGCAAAAAGGCCGATATGGCTGATCCGGAAATCGCCCAAAAGACCACAGGTTATGTCGTTGGTGGAATTAGCCCACTAGGGCAGAAGAAAGCCTTACCTACTTTTTTGCACGAAAGCGCAGCAGAGCAAGACAAAATCTGTGTGAGTGCTGGTAAACGTGGTTTAGAAATTGAGTTAGCCCCGAGAGATTTGCTGAGCTTAACTCGTGGTCAGTTTGCACCTCTTTGTTTGTAAACTCATGACAAATAAAAAGGACGCTCATGAGCGTCCTTTTTTGATCTTGCCTGTCAGTGAAGCGTTACTTCTTCAGACTCAATGTACCACCAGTGCGTTTAGCTGGTTTGCTTGGTTTCGCGGCATTTGGGTTCATGTAATGCTGCTTAGGCTTACTCAGTGATTGAGGCTTGTTTGCTGAATGCGTATTGCTCGATGCATCTGGTTTACGGTGCGATTTACCATGCTCGCCTTGCGGTCTGCTGCGTTCACCTTGTGATTTCGCTTTGTAATGTTCTTTAGCTGGACGTCCGCCTTCATCATCACGCTGACGACGCTTTTGTTGACCTTTTTTCGAGTTTGGTGCATGACGGAATTCATCAGCATTGTTACCGCGGAAAGTTCGTGTCTTCTGGTTACGACGAGCAGTAGAATCTTGGTTTTCTTCACGGCTATCAAACAGCTTCGCGTCGGTCGCTTTACGAATGTTGCGACCTCTAGAGTCTGTTTTTGATGCTTCTTCTGTACCTACCGAGCCTTCACACATTGCTAGGATCTCTGCCACTTCTTCGTCACTTAGATAACGCCATTTCCCATTGGGAATACCATCAAGAGAGATATTCATGATGCGTACGCGACGCAGCTTGAATACTTCATAGCCCAGCGCTTCACACATGCGACGGATCTGACGGTTAAGTCCTTGAGTGAGCACAATACGGAAAGAGAATTTAGTTTCTTTCGTTACCTTACAAGGTAGGGTGACTGTGTCGAGAATCTTAACGCCACTCGACATCTGTTTGAGAAACTCGCCTGTAATTGGCTTGTCCACGCGTACGACGTACTCTTTTTCGTGGCTGTTGCCTGCGCGAAGGATTTTGTTCACGATGTCGCCATCGTTGGTCAAAAAGATCAGACCATCAGAGGGTTTGTCTAAGCGGCCGATCGGAAAGATACGTTTTTGGTGGCCGATGAAATCAACGATGTTTCCAGGGACGTCTCTCTCAGTTGTACAGGTGATGCCTGTTGGTTTATTGAGAGCGATATAAATCGGCTTCTCTTTTGCTGCCACTGGCTTACCATCCACACAAACATCATCACCAGGTAGCACTTTTGTCCCCATTTCAGGTTTGTTGCCATTAATGGTGACACGGCCTTGCTCAATCAGTCTGTCTGCTTCACGGCGTGAGCAAAACCCCGTTTCACTGATGAATTTATTTAATCGTTTAGCGTTGTCTTGTGACATTTTTGTCTCCTAACGTTTCACAACGGCGAATGAAGCTCCCTTCCTTTAAGGGGAAGGAAGAATAAGGGCGGGCATTCTAGCATTAGGGTGAAATTTAGCCTAACCGTTTTTGGTGACGTTCGCGGGTTTCTAATTTCTTTTCCGCACTTTTTCTAAGTAGGACGTAAACGGCTCCAGTTCCACCGTGAAAGCGTTGCGCACTATGGACGCATTGGACTTCCTTTATTTGTCGTAGCCAACTGCTAACAAAGCTTTTCATCATTGCAGGTGGATTTGAGCGTTCTCCTCGACCATGGACGATAACGACCGTTCTAATGTCCATTGATAGGCATTGCTTTAAAAACGTCACGACTTCATCACGTGCTTCTTTCAATGTTTTACGGTGCAAATCCAAGCGAGCTTGGATTGGATACTTACCAAGGCGAAGTTTGCGGTAAACCCCGTCCTGTACACCATCACGTTTGAACTCAACAAAGTCCTCTGGCTTGAGCATTTCAGCGTGATCAAGTGATAGGTATTCTGGGTCATCTTCCGTTAACCAGATTGCTGCTTCGCGTTTTGCGAGCTGTGCTTCTGTTACTTGGTGTACTTTTTTGTGTTCGGTGGTGTCTTGAGTGATTGGCTTTACATCGCCCATCATCTGTTGAAATAGATCAAAATCGTCGTCGTGAGACATAGCAGTAATCTCATTAAGAACAGGGAAGAATAATAGGATTATATCAATGAGTGGTGCATTGAGATCAAATAAAAAACCGGAGTAGGCAAGTAACCGACTCCGGTGCAAAGCGTTTCTAGAGCTAAGCGAGATCTAGTGAGGAGATTTGTCGTTCATGATCTTGTATATGAAGAAACCGCCGTAAAATAACATCAGACCAATTGCCCCAAAAATTACTATCATTGACGATAGACCCACTGCATTACCAAATAGGAGATCAAGCCAAAAGTCCATACGTTTCCTCCAAGATGTTCCCGACAGGAATAAACTAAATGGCGGTGTCTTGTTGCACACTGATCTGGATCAATTATGTTGCTAAGGTTAATAAACTGTATTTTGTTGTGAGTTATCAGTCACATTTTACGTGCTAGTGTTCAGTTATTCATCAAACGAATTAAGACCTAAGGTTTTTTTGTAAAAAGCACTTGCGCCACAGTTCAGAATCCGTAATATACGCATTCGTTGACGGGGACAATTCCTCAGTTAAACATCTCGGTGAATAGCGCAGCTTGGTAGCGCATCTGGTTTGGGACCAGAGGGTCGGGGGTTCGAATCCCTCTTCACCGACCACTTTTAGAAAGCCTGCTCAATGAGCAGGCTTTCGTCGTTTTTAGCGCTAGTAATTTTAGACTTCAATAGTATCGAATCAAATTGGGGTTCGCCTGATGTTCGAATATGGCACTTCACCGACACGTATTGAGAGGAAGGCTCTACAGAAATGTAGGGCCTTTTCATTTTTTAGAGTGAGTAAATTTATTACTTGATGTCACACGAGATAGTATTGATAGGAGTTTCAGAAGTAGTGAAGCAGACATAAGCGGTCTTTGGGTGATTTGGACCAATCTTGACGTAACCCGCTTTTAAATCGTCTTCATCAAACGTTACTGAGTGAGATTTGCTTGTATTTCCATCATAGTAAACCGCTTCAAAGCCTTGGTTTATCATATGTGCAACGCGATTTCGAGTGTGGGCTGTTGAAAACGTGATGTTCGCGCAACGCATCATTGGTTTTTCGGTAATAAGAAATTGACCACTCTCTTTATCTAAAACACCGCCTTTTACTTCCGGAGTTATATCAATAGCTTGAAAAGCTTCTACGTTGCATGGCGGTTTAGCATAAGACAGCGAAGAAGTGAGCATAATTCCAATCGTGTATAGGAATAAATATTTAAATTTCATATGAGTTGTTTTGTATCCACTTAGCTTAACGGTGTTTTATAAGAAAGTTTGAATGAATTTTTAAATGGTTGTATTTAAATAATTGTATTTAAATGGCATTTTTCAAACAATCACTAGATATCACAATTTGCTTGGCGCGTCTTACCCAGTGGTTTGATGTTAAATCCCCGATTTTTAAGCAGTTCAATCAGGTTATCTTTACCTACTAAATGCAAGCCACCAACAACAACGGTGAAGCGACCCGATTGTTGAGGTAGAACACTGCCAGTGTCGAGTTTTTTAGCCCAATCTCGATTACGCTCGTATAAAAAGGCTTGGTTAAACTCTTCTGTTGTATGATCGGTCAAAGAGGCTTCGACCAACATGCTACCATCACCACTCTTCCAACTCTCTATCAAGCATTGAACCAACTCTTCTCCGCCATCATATTCTTCAATTGACGAGAGAAGTATCTCTTTACCGCCTTCTGATTGACCTGCGATTAAATCGATTTGGAATTGCACTGACTCTAGTGGAATGACCGGGATTTGCTTTTTATCAGCGAGTCCTATTAGGTGCATGTCGACCCCTTTATCAGAGACATACCCCAGTTTGTTGACTAAAGCGAGTTGGATGGTGAATGCAGCCATCCAAGGTGGGGAATTTAGGAGTTGAGTTTCTGGCAAACCTAAATCTTGGGCAATTTCAATTAAGTGGCGACGTTGAGCTCTGTCTAAAACATCTTTAGAAAGAATGGTTGTTTGTGGGTAAACCAAGCCTTCAGAATTCCTGACGTCTGCTTCAATAATCAACCCTGCGCTTTGGCTTAAATACTGGATGACCGTTCTAGGGAGTGGGTACATCGTTTTATCCCCCACATGTACCGAGCCAATAATCATAAGTTCGGTTTCCCCTTTTTTCGCTAACCAATGCTGTGGCTCTGCATAAGATGAAAAAGGCGTTAAAGTAACAAGTAGAGATGATATGAGCGTCAAGAGACGAAACATAGAATGGTCCTCAGATAAGATACCTTGAAACTTTATACGCAAAATAGCGTGAGGTTAAGTGCAATTTCTCCAGTGGTGTATTCGACAAAATCGTCATTTATAAAAATATTGACGAGTTTTGACGACGAATAAATGAGAGTCACTTCACGAAAGGTAAATAGGTAATTCGCTTACTAATGGTTCACAAAATAATTAGGCGTGATCCAAATCTTACAAAATCAGTCGTAACTCATGAATATAAGTGACCTAGATCGCAGCAAACTCGTCAAAACAAGTTGTTCGATTTTGACGTGTATTGTAACTCCATGAAAATTAGGTTTTTATTGTTTTTGCTGAGTGTCATTTTTTGAGCTGGATCACTTCCTATTTCTATTTATTTTACGCTTAGAAATAACAGGTTGTATGTTGAATGTAACGGTTAGGTACCTCGCATTTGAGGGGCCGAGATTTTTATCATTGTCGTTTTGAACCACTGACTTTTTTGGGGAAGTAAGATGTTTAAACCTAGTCTGATTGCTGTTTCTGTTATCACTACATTAGCAGGTTGCTCTGCGCTGCAAAGCTCTGAACAACAAGTTGTAAATTCGTTGGCTAATAATCTTGATATTCAATACCAAGTGTTGACTAACCACGGTGCAAACGAAGGTCTTGCTTGTCAGGACTTAGGGGCTGAGTGGGCGTCTTGTAACAAGGTAAACATGACGCTGGTTAACCAAGGTGAAGCGGTTGACTCAAGAGATTGGGCTATTTACTTCCATAGCATTCGTCTGATTCTGGATGTTGAAAACGAACAGTTTAAAATCTCTCGCGTAACGGGTGATCTACACAAACTAGAACCAACAGATAAGTTTGATGGTTTTGCTGCGGGTGAAGAGGTTGTGCTTCCTCTTGTTGCTGAATACTGGCAGCTATTTGAAACTGACTTCATGCCAGGCGCTTTCGTTGCTGCACCAAATGCAGAGCCTAAGATGATCGCTTCTCTTAACACAGAAGACGTTGCATCTTTCGTGACTGGTCTTGAGGGTAACAACCTAAAACGTACGCCAGATGACAACAACGTATTTGCGAGCGCTGTGTCTCGTTTCGAGAAGAACGAAGATCTAGCAAAACAAGACGTATCAACCACGTTACTACCAACGCCAATGTCTGTTGAAGCAGGTAAAGGTACGGTAGATATCGCGGCGGGTATTGCGCTGCCTAAAGACGCATTCGATGCGGCTCAATACGCAGCAATTCAAGGTCGTGCAGAAGTGGTAGGTGTGGATGTTCGTGGTGATCTTCCTGTAAGCATCACTGTTGTTCCTGCAGACTTCACCGGTGAATTGGCAAAATCTGGTGCTTACGAAATGAGCATCAAAGGCGACGGTATTGCGATTAAAGCGTTTGACCAAGCAGGTGCTTTCTACGCAGTACAATCTATCTTTGGCCTGGTAGATAGCCAAAATGCTGATTCTCTACCACAACTGTCTATTAAAGATGCGCCGCGTTTTGATTACCGTGGTGTGATGGTGGACGTGGCTCGTAACTTCCACTCTAAAGACGCGATTCTTGCAACGCTTGACCAAATGGCCGCGTACAAGATGAACAAACTACACCTTCACCTAACGGATGATGAAGGCTGGCGTTTAGAAATCCCGGGTCTGCCTGAGCTGACTGAAGTGGGTGCTAACCGTTGTTTCGATTTGGAAGAGAAAAGCTGTTTACTGCCTCAGCTTGCCTCAGCTTGGCTCAGGCGCAACGACAGACAACTTTGGTTCTGGCTTCTTCAGCAAAGCAGACTACGTGGACATCTTGAAGTACGCGAAAGCGCGTAACATCGAAGTGATTCCTGAAATCGATATGCCAGCACACGCTCGTGCAGCAGTGGTATCAATGGAAGCACGTTACGACCGTCTAATGGAAGAAGGTAAAGAAGCAGAAGCGAACGAGTACCGCCTGATGGATCCTCAAGATACATCGAACGTAACGACGGTTCAGTTCTACAATAAGCAAAGCTTCATCAACCCATGTATGGAATCTTCAACTCGCTTTGTTGATAAAGTGATTTCAGAAGTAGCAGCAATGCACCAAGAAGCGGGCACGCCGCTAACAACATGGCACTTTGGTGGTGACGAAGCGAAGAACATCAAGCTAGGCGCTGGTCTGCAAGACATCAACGCAGAAGACAAAGTAAGCTGGAAGGGTAACATTGATTTGTCTAAGCAAGACAAGCCATTCGCACAGTCACCACAATGTCAGACGCTAATTGCAGACGGTACGGTAAGCGATTTTGCTCATCTACCAAGCCACTTTGCAGAAGAAGTGTCGAAGATGGTGGCAGAGAAAGGCATTCCAAACTTCCAAGCTTGGCAAGATGGCCTTAAGTACAGTGAAGGTGAGAAAGCGTTCGCAACAGAAAACACACGTGTTAACTTCTGGGACGTTCTTTACTGGGGTGGCACATCATCAGTGTACGAATGGTCTAAGAAAGGTTACGACGTTATCGTTTCTAACCCAGACTACGTATACATGGACATGCCGTACGAAGTTGACCCGAAAGAGCGTGGTTACTACTGGGCGACGCGTGCAACAGATACTCGTAAGATGTTTGGTTTTGCACCAGAGAACATGCCTCAGAACGCAGAAACCTCTGTAGACCGCGATGGTAACGGCTTCACTGGTAAAGGTGAAATCAAAGCGAAACCTTTCTATGGTCTATCAGCACAGCTGTGGTCTGAGACAGTACGTAACGACGAGCAATACGAGTACATGGTATTCCCTCGCGTACTGGCAGCCGCTGAACGTGCATGGCACCGTGCTGATTGGGAAAACGACTACAAAGTGGGTGTTGAATACTCGCAAAACTCTAACCTAGTAAACAAAGCTGCGCTAAACCAAGACTACAACCGCTTTGCGAACGTACTTGGCCAACGCGAACTGGCTAAGCTAGAAAAAGCGGGTATCGACTACCGCCTACCTGTACCAGGCGCGAAAGTTGAAGAGGGTAAACTGGCAATGAACGTTCAGTTCCCGGGTGTGAAGCTTCAATACTCTCTAGACGGCAAGAACTGGCTAACTTACGTAGATAATGCTCGTCCAAATGTGAAAGGTGAAGTGTTTATCCGTTCTGTGTCAGCAAGCGGTGAGAAAGCAAGTCGAGTGACCAGCGTGAAATAACTCGATTCTTGTAAGTTAATTTTTTGGCAAAGCCTCAACATCATGTTGGGGCTTTCTTTATTTTTTGAGGAAATTAAGCGTGATCGATGTCTAATTATTTTTCATTGATAAATAAGTTTTTGGTTGTAATGGTCAAGGTTATTGTGAACTTGATCGACTTAATCTGCTAAATATCAATAAATTATCTGTTTACGATCACACTTCTATTTTTTGAATAATTTTATAAAAATACGATAAGTGCCTGTATTTTCCATGTTTTTATCAGGGTTGTTGAGCTTCGGTTTGAACAAGATCACTTTTTAAAATGTTTTATTTTCCATCGCGAATTAATTAAAACAATATTGCGAACGCCAAGGAGGCACATTCCAAAGTTTGCGATAAAAGGGAAGAGATGCCCTCTAAAACTATCGCATAACGTGAATAAATAAAGGCAGTAATTATGAAAAACATTTTTGCACTGAGTGCTCTTTCTCTCGCTTTCGCTTCTAGCGCTTTTGCTGGTTCTTCTTACGTAACAGGTAATGTTCAATTCCACGATGATGGTCGAATTCATGGTTCGGACGTTACGTCTACACTGGAAGCTGGTCATACTTTTGATAACCAATTCGGCGGCTTTACGGTTTACACCGAATTTGATGGTATTCAGTTGGGTAAACTGGAAACAGAAAACGGTGGCGCAGGTAACACAACACCAGCAATCACTGTGGGTGGTGAGCAGTCATTTAATATTACCGATCATTTATGGGTTGCCGCGGGTTACCAACACCTGTTCTCTGCTGGCGAGAATGTACAGTACCGTCCATTGGTTAAGATCGGTTACAACTTCGATAACGGCATCTCCTTAAGTAACCGTACTCGTGCGCACATTGATGCGACAGACGCAGATGCGGATACAGATTACCGCATGGACAACCGCATCGGTTACGTGATGAATGAGGATGTGACGCTAAGCTACAACAACGTCTACATGATTGAAGCGGAAACCATGGACCACGAGCTTCGTGCAACGTGGACTCGTAAAGGTGTTCAACCTTACTTTGAGTTCCGTAGTCAAGCACACGGTGCAGAAAACGCGAGTGGTGACAGCCTAGTGAATAACGCTTTTGTATTTGGTGCCTCTTACGGCTTCTAATTTTATATTTGTCTTAACTGTCCATTAAGAAAAAGCCCAGCGGTTTATCTCGCTGGGCTTTGTTTTTATTGGTCGTTGCCTTCGTGGTGGCTATATTCGAACACTTGGCCTTTTTCGTTAAAGGCGTAAACGGTGTAGCTGTCTTTTTTGTCGCCATATTCCATACCAGGGGAGCCCATTGGCATGCCTGGTACTGATAGGCCTTTTGCGTTACGTGGTGGATTTTTCAAAAACGCTTTAATGTCTTCGGCTGGAATGTGACCTTCAAACAGATAGCCGTTGATCTCTGCCGTGTGGCAAGAGTAAAGCTGTTCATTCTTGATGCCTAGATCGCGTTTGATGGCGTTCATGTCATCGTGCAATTTTTCTTCGACCGTAAAGCCGTTCTCTTCCATGTGTTTTGTCCATTCTCCACAACAGCCACAGTATGGCGATTTATGGTTAATGACATCGGCTGCCAATACGTTGGCGGACACGGTCGCAAGCATTGCAAAGGTCAATAGTTTCAACTTCATAATACCCTCAAAAAGAAGTGGTTATTTTACTGAAAACAGTCGTAGTCGATTTGCATTACTAACGACAGTAATTGAAGACAGTGCCATTGCCGCTCCTGCGACAACAGGACTGAGCAAAAATCCAAACGCTGGGTAAAGCACACCAGCGGCAACTGGAATACCCAACGAGTTGTAAACAAAGGCACCAAATAGGTTTTGCTTCATGTTCTTAAGTGTAGCGCGAGAGAGTTCAATCGCATGTACTACCGCCATTGGTGACGTGTTCAGGATGGTCATTTGCGAACTTTCAATGGCGACATCACTGCCGCTACCCATGGCAATACCTAGGTTGGATAACGCGAGAGCAGGGGCGTCGTTAATGCCATCCCCCACCATTGCCACGACATGTCCTTGAGATTGAAGTTGCTCAATGTGCTGAGCTTTCTCATCTGGCATTACTTGGGCAATCACTTCATCAATACCAAGTTCTTGGCCGATAGCATTGGCAACGTGTTGGTTATCGCCCGTCAGCATTACCGTTTTGATGCCTTGCGATTTTAATGCAGAGAGCGCTTGCTTCGCATCTGATTTGATCGGGTCGGCAATGGCGATCAGACCGATCAGTTCGCCGTTCAATGCCACAGCTACCGGAGTCCACGCATTTTTTGCGCATTCATCGATGGCGGGTTTTAGTGCGCTGGTCTCGACGTTCTCTGCTTGCATAAATTGAAGCGAACCAATGAGCAGCGGTTTATCTTGATACGTCGCCCAAATGCCGCGCCCGCGAACGTTCTCAAACTTGTCTAATGAGACATCCTTTGCGTCGTGTCGTTTGGCGTAATCACATACCGCTTTTGCCAGTGGGTGCTCAGACTGACGCTCTGCCGCATACGCTAAAGCCAATAGATCTTCTTGGCTGGTGGCGTGAGTAAACACTTGCTGAACGCTAGGTTTACCTTGGGTAAGCGTGCCAGTTTTGTCGAATACAACCGTGTCGACTTTGCTTGCCAATTGAAGGGCGTCGGCGTCTTTGATCAGAATGCCGAGCTCTGCGGCTTTACCCACTCCCACCGTGACAGAAAGTGGGGTTGCTAAGCCTAGAGCGCAAGGGCAGGCGATGATCAGGACGGTTGTGGTGACCACCAGCATATAACTCGCTTTTGGCTCTGGACCAACGGCAAACCAAACGAGCGCGGCCAGTATTGCTATGCCAACAACGACAGGGACAAACACCGATGAAATCTGGTCTGCCAGTTTCGCGATGGCTGGCTTACTGCTTTGCGCTGTGCGCACCATGCGGATGATACGAGCCAGCATGGTATTTGCGCCAATGCCCGTTGCCTCAATGACTAATCCACCATCGGTATTTAATGTCCCAGCAGACACTTGAGCCTCTTGCGCTTTTAATACTGGTACTGGTTCACCAGTGAGCATCGACTCATCAATGTATGATTCACCTTGAATCACAACACCATCAACAGGCACTTTCTCGCCTGGTTTGATACGCAGTTTCATGCCTAGCGTGATTTGCTCAACCGCGATTTGTTGGTCGCCTTGTTCCGTGATTACCGTAGCTTGCTGAGGTTGCAGGTTAATCAGAGCTTGTAAGGAACGTGTTGTGTTTGCTTTGGCTTTTGCTTCAATATAGTGCCCAAGAGAAATTAAGCCGATGATCATTGCACTCGCTTCAAAGTACACGTGGCGTGAAGCAAGAGGGAACCAGTCTGGGAAAATCACCACAAGCATCGAATAGAACCACGCTGCGCCAGTACCGAGCGCGACTAACGTGTCCATGGTGGCGCGCTTGTGAGTAGCTGCTAACCAAGCGTTACTGAAGAAGTGTTTCCCTGCTGTGGCAAGAAGGAGTAAACATACGATACCGATCGCGCCCCAAGCTAATTGGTCGTTGGTGTTGCGAATCATCATATTGCCGCCAGCAACGCCCCAAATCATTAAGGGGGCACCGACGACAAGGCCAGCAATAGCATCCAGTTTAAAGCGTTTTTGTTGCTGACGTTGTTGCTGCGCTTGCTTTTCTTGCTGGGTTGCGGCGTCTTGTAGGATCTCTGCTTGGTAACCGGCTTGTTTTACCGATTCAACAATTGCGTTAAGGAGGTCATCAGAGTCTTGGCTTGCGAATACTAGTGCGCTTTGTTCTGCGAGGTTGACCTGTGCTTTCTCAACGCCTTCTACGTTAGTAAGTGCTTTCTCTACTGAAGAGACGCAACTCGCACACGTCATGCCTTGAATCAGCATTTGCAATTGAATACTCGCTGGTGGCACCTGCGTATCTTTAATATTGCTTTGCTTTTCTACCTGTTCGGTCTCTGGTGAGCTTTCGTTCTCTACTTCAACAGAATCAAGGTTGGCGGTATAGCCGAGTGTTGCTATTAAGTCGATCACTTGTTGCTCGGAGAGGAGGGTACGAATCTCTAAGTGCGTTGTTGAAGCCTCAAAAGAAATAACGTCTTGATTAGATTCTAATAAAGATGAAAGTTTTCTGACGCAACCGCCACAGCTTAAGCCTGAAAGGTTTAGTTCGTAGTGATTTCCTGCTTGGTAACCAAGAGATTCAATCGACGAGACGAGCTCTTTAAGAGAAGACTCGGTTTTGACCTCTACTTGCGTCGGGGACAAATTGAGGATCTCCACATCGTGATTCGCATGTAAAGCATTCTCAACTTTTCTCGCACAGCCCATGCAGTTGAGCCCTGATAAAGGTATAACTAACTGATACATAATCTGCACCTCAATAGTAGTGATGCTATGAGCTTAAACCTTCCTGCAAGGGTAAGGTCAATACCCATTTGCTACTCACAACAATTTCGTCAAAATCTCTCGAATCCCACAAGTGCACGGTCATTTTACTTGCGAGTGATCTCAAGGTTTTTTCTCTTTGAATATAAAGTTCCGTTAAAACACCTAAAAGATGAATGAAGTCGCTCACGTTTTTTAGATACTCTCAATGTCTGTTCAGTGTCAAAACGTACTTTTAACGTTTTTTATTTTTATATTTGATGTTAAGTAATTGTTTTTTATTATTTTATTTTATTTTTGATCTTCTCATTTTGAAGTCGCTCAGATTGCTGTAGGGAAAGTTTTTTAGTGCGAAAAAAGTTTGTCATATTTGCCCCGTCCAAACACTGTTTCAAGTTCCTGCCATGTCCTAGTTAGTGAATTTGAAAATGGAAAAAACTAAAAATATAGGGGTTTATAATGTCTTACCTAAAGAAAAGCCTACTTGCCACGGCAATTACCGGCATGATGTTCAGTGGTGTTGCATTTGCTGATGGTGCAAACAGTGACGCAGCAAAAGAGTTTCTAACCAAAGATTCATTTTCTTATGAAGTTTACGGGATCATCGCGATGCAGGCCGCGTACCGCGATTACGATTCTGGCAGCAAAGCAACGGACGATGATTTGGGTGGCATGCAGCTAAACAACGAATCTCGTATTGGTTTCCGTGGTAAAAAACAATTTGCTAACTTCGACCCTACTTTTATTTGGCAAATCGAAGGCGGTTATGTAGACCCTAGCTTTGGTGGCGAGGGCGCAGGTCTTGGTGAACGTGACACATTCGTCGGTTTTGAAAGTGCATCTTGGGGTCAAATTCGTCTGGGTCGCGTTTTGACACCTATGTACGAATTGGTTGACTGGCCAGCATCTAACCCTGGTCTCGGCGATGTATACGACTGGGGTGGTGCTATTGGAGGCGCCAAGTACCAAGACCGTCAATCAAACACTATCCGCTGGGACTCTCCAATGTTTGCTGACAAATTCTCCCTAGATATCGCAGCTGGTGCAGGTGATAAAGCAGGTCTAGGTGAAGGGGATGACTACTGGGGTGGTATCGCAGCACACTACAAAATTGGTCCTATCCAGTTAGATGCGGCATATGAAGGTAACCGTAATATCAAGATGGAAAGCCAAACGTGGGAAAACAACACGTACTTGGTAGGGGCACAAGGCTGGTTTGATAACGGAATCTCTTTCTTCGCGCAATACAAATACATGGAGGCGGACGCAAGCAATGGTGTGAGTGAAAAGCAAGATGCAATGTCTGCCGCTATCATGTACACCACGGGTGATTGGCAATACAAACTGGCTTACGCCGCTAACTTTGATCTAGAGCGTGATGGTAAGAAAATTAACGATACAGCGGACGATGTGTTATCAGCACAAGTTATGTATTTCGTAGACCCATCGGCAGTGCTGTACGTACGTGCTCGTACTCTAGACTTTGGCGACGGTGCGTCTCAATTAGATAAACCAACAGAAGCACGTTGGAAGTCTGCTGACTACGACGAGTTCTCTGTAGGTGTTGAATACTACTTCTAATTAAAGAAGCAGCTAAAAGGGCGGAAACGCCCTTTTTATCTTGATACTTATTCAAATAAGCCTTTGAAATGACTGGCCTGTAAATTTTAGAGGCTTATCTAAATTGGTATAAAGTGAGAAACCATGATGAAAAAAACAACGACACTTCTCGGACTTTGCGCAATGCTTTCGGCGCCAGCTTTTGCTGCTCAACTCACTCTGCAATCTGAATTAGTTCCTCGCGTTCTCAACGGCGAGTTCGTCTACCCTGAGTGGATATCCAAGAACAACAGCATCGAGTTAAAGGATGGGGAAAACCAATTAGCGGTAACGGTTGGACAAATCGTATTTGAAGATGGAAAGCGCCGTAAATTCGATTCGCAGCCGCTGGTATTAGAGTTTGATGCAGAAAAAGACACCGAGCTTTCTCTGGCTTATCAAACATTCCGTACTATTGAAGAGGCGAGAGCCTTCGAACTCGATCCTAAAGTGGTATTGAAAGACAAAAACGGAAAAGAAGTGGCATTCTCTATGGTTCAACTTCGTAAAGGTGGTTTGCAAGGTTTTCGTGATTACGAACGAGAAGTTGCCGACTATAATAACGCAATGAATAAAGAATCGACTAAGGCAAGCATTGCGTCTTCTCCAGCGGAAACCAAAACAATCAAAGCATCGTTTAATGAATTGAGCCGTGAAGAGCAGCAAGAATTTATGCAATGGGCAATGCGTAACCTGAAGTAATTTCGTCTCGTGCTTTAACAGTAAATAGCAGAGCTGTGCCTTTTTGGTTCTGCCCTGTTTTTATTTCTGGTGTCAAACCGATTGTAGAATTGACTTACGGTGGTAAAATGTCGCCACTTTTATCCTTGACATTACAACGAGAGATCTCTCGTTGCTCATTACCCCTAAGGAACTCAAATGACGGTTAAAACTCGTTTTGCTCCTAGCCCAACTGGCTATCTACACGTTGGTGGTGCGCGTACTGCACTTTACTCTTGGCTATACGCTAAAAACCAAGGTGGTGAATTCGTTCTACGTATCGAAGATACAGACCTTGAGCGTAACTCTCAGGAAGCGGTTGATGCAATTCTTGAAGGCATGGAATGGCTAGGCTTGGAGTGGGATGAAGGTCCTTACTACCAAACTCAACGTTTTGACCGTTACAACGAAATGGTTGATAAGCTTCTTGCTGAAGACAAAGCTTACAAATGTTACGCGTCCAAAGAGCTGCTAGATGAAATCCGTGCAGAGCAAGAAGCAAATAAAGAAATGCCTCGCTACGATGCTAACCATCCAAAAATCAAAGCAGCAAACGAAGCGGCAAAAGATGGCGATCCATGTGTTATCCGTTTCCGTAACCCGAAAGAAGGTAGCGTAGTATTTGATGATCAAATCCGTGGTCGCATTGAAATCCGCAACGATCAAATGGATGACCTAATCATTCGTCGTACTGACGGTTCACCTACTTACAACTTCTGTGTAGTAGTGGATGACTGGGACATGGGTATCACTCACGTTGTTCGTGGCGAAGACCACATCAACAACACGCCTCGTCAAATCAACATCTACGAAGCACTAGGTGCGCCAGTACCTACATTTGCACACTGTGCAATGATCCTGGGTGATGACGGCGCGAAACTGTCTAAACGTCACGGCGCTGTATCAGTCATGCAATACCGCGATATGGGCTACCTGCCTGCGGCACTAAACAACTACCTAGTGCGCCTTGGTTGGTCTCATGGGGACCAAGAAATCTTCTCTCAAGAAGAGATGATCAATCTATTTAGCCTAAACGCAGTATCTAAGTCAGCGTCTGCTTTTAACACTGACAAACTGCAATGGTTGAACAACCACTACATCAAGAACTCAGACCCTGCGTACGTTGCTGAGCATCTACAATGGCATCTAGATCAACAAAAACTAGACGTAACGAATGGTCCTGCTATCACTGACGTGATCAAGCTAGTGGGTGAGCGTTGCAACACACTAGTTGAGCTAGCTGAGCAAATCCGTTACTTCTATGAAGATTTCTCTGAGTTTGAAGCGGGCGCAGCGAAGAAACACCTACGTGGCGTGGCTAAAGAGCCTCTAGAACTTGCATTAGCGAAAGTGGAAGCACTAACTGAGTGGACGACAGCGAACATCAAAGATGGCGTTATCGCAGCAGTATGTGAAGAGTTGGAAATCGGCATGGGCAAAATCGGTATGCCATTACGTGTTGCTGTAACAGGCGGGGGTCAGTCTCCTTCTGTCGATGCAGTAATGGAGCTGGTTGGAAAAGAGCGTTGTATTGCTCGCATTAAGATGGCGCTTGAGTTCATTGCTGAGCGTGAAGCAAACGCATAATTGCTTTGAACTGAACGTTCTTTTGAATAAATAGTCACAAAGCCGCGGTGAGCAACCGCGGCTTTTTTGTATCTTCAATTTAGATAACGAGAAACTTTCTCTCATATTGGTGAATGAAGAGATGGTTTCACCTGTAATTTACCTCAATATGGATAAGATTTTTTAATCCAAATATCGTTGGCATGAATAAAAAACGAGCGATTATATATCAAATATCTGATTGATTTTTATCCATGTTCCTTAAAGTTCCATTTTGTTTGTCTCATTTTTAAGAAAAACCTTTGCTTTAGCTATTTTGTTTCAAAAAACAAAGCAAACGTTTGCGTGGTGATTGCGTGGGGATTTTTTTGCTTAAGATCACATGTTGTCGAGATTTTTGATGACAATAAATTGACAGAATTGGGATTTTTCTCGCGATTTCTTAGCGTTATAGTTCATTCCGTCAGCGATACCGAGATGGCGATATGTATCACTGAACAGGAAATATACGTAAGTTGCTTCCATAAAAAAAAATGCATGTGCATAAAAAGAAGCTGACTAAGTATCTCACTCAAGGAATGAATAAAAAGAATTGAAATACAACGTCAGTCAGACGGCGCATTTCGGCATCTAACAAAAGAACTTCTTTAGAGGAATCAATAATGAAAAAATTAGCAGCGGTAATTTCAGCGTCTCTACTTATGGCTTCAGCAGCACAAGCAGAAGTATACGTTGGTGGTAAGATGGGTAAGTCATGGATGGAAGACGCGTGTGTAGCGGGCCAGGCTTGTGACAAAGACGATTCTACTCTTGGCGCTTTTGTTGGTTACGAAATGAATAAATACTTCGCAGTAGAAGCGGGTTTCGACAACATCGGTGATTTTAACCAAACTTCTTTCGGTGGCCACGTAGAAGCAATCACTCTTGCTCCTAAATTTAGCCTACCAATCACTGAAGACATCGCACTTTACGGTAAAGTGGGTGGCGCTTACGTAATGTTTGATGGCAAAGATGATTACTCTTACCTAGGCGCGGCTGGTCTTGAATTCAACCTAAGCCAAAACGTAACAGCTCGTGCGGAATACCAAACACTGACTGACATCAGCAACGATGTAACTCGTGCGACAGGTAACACTGCAACACTAGGTGTTTCTTTCAAATTCGGCGGCAACGATGAGCCAGTAATCGTAGAAGAGCCAGTTGTTGTAGAAGAAGTGGTTGTAGAAGAAGTGGTAGAAGAGCCAGTTGTAGTTACGAAAACATTCGAAACTCAAACAATTGGTACAGGTAGCTTCGATCTAAACAGCACAACTCTAAAACCAGAGAGCGCTGCAAAACTTGATAACCTAGTTGCTTTCCTAAACGAGCACCCACAAGCGAACGTTGAAGTTGTAGGTTACACAGATACGTCTGGTCCAGCAGCTTACAACCTAAAAGTTTCTGAAAAACGTGCTGAGTCTGTTGCTAACGCACTCGTTGAAAAAGGTATTGATTCATCACGTATCCAAGCTCGTGGCGAAGGTGAAAACAACCCAATCGCTTCAAACGACACTCGTGAAGGTCGTCAACAAAACCGTCGCGTAGAAGTCGTTGTTCCAGAATTTGAATACCAAGTTCAGCAATAAGCTCCTATTCGACCGTAGTATAGAAGACTGAAGCTGAAAGCCCCAAAGAGTTCGCTCTTTGGGGCTTTTTATTTCTCTTCAAAAAACTGACTGAAATGTTCAAAGTGGCCAGGTATTACTTAAGATCAATGCTGTTTAAACGCCCCATAAATGTCAGGATCTCCAAGTTATCTTTATGTGCTTCTAACAACGCTTTTTTGGTTTGCATGTAGGCGGCAAGTTTGCCGTACTTACTAATAGAGCGAACCACCGTTTTATATTTATACTCACCGTCATCATTGAACTCTCGCCACTTGGCGATGTAACACGTATCTCGGTTGTCAGGGTTTTCAAGAGTAGGGTTAGGCTTGTGAACGATTTTAGGCTCAACGCTATGTGGAAGCCTAGTCATTAGGTAAGGGTCTTTCAAAAGACGTCGCCAGAATTTGCCCCACATTTGCCGGCCTAACTCGTTTCTCAGCTTAATGGCTTTTTGTAAGCCTTTCTTTTCTCCAATACGAACAAATCCTACCGAGCGGTGTAGTACCGTATCCTCGGGGGTATGGATATGTATCTTAAAGGCTGTCTTGCCTTTAGAAATAAAGCGGTGTCCAGTGTTAGTTATTAAATTGCTCTTAGACATAGTGCTAACTAATAATTTTATTAATAGCTAAAAGGGTAAGCAAAACTCATAGATAATTAAAGTAATAAAATACAAAACTGTAAATAGGGCTTGTTGAAATGATTTCAAGGGGAAGAAGTCAGATCAGTAGAAGGCTTTATCCCGTAACCGAAACACCCGATCCGATCATATTGATTACTGGGAAGATTATCTAACACGGTGTACTAGGGGGAGCAGTGCGAGGCTTGAAATTGAAGATACAAAAAAGCCTTAGCTCAAGTGGGAGCTAAGGCTATGATATGGCGCCCCCAGTAGGATTCGAACCTACGACCTGTCCCTTAGGAGGGGACTGCGCTATCCAGCTGTGCCATGGGGGCGTAATACCAATAGTTGCAGTTCATTGCACTGTTTTACTGAGTTCAAATCTAGCAATCTACCAGATCTGTATCAGCATCACGTTGAACGATTCGCTACGGTCATTGGTATAATCAAATAAGATGCGCTGCCTATGATATTCAAAAGTGAGCATATCTCAAGACTTAATGTTTGCTTTTATAGGATCTTGTTCATTACGTCGCCAATTTGAACGCTAGATGCTAAATTTGGCTGATCAATCGTCAGTTCCGCTTCGTGTTCGTATATGCGTGATACCGTTAATGTAATTTCGCTTTGCGAGACTTTGTTTCTTGGCAATCCATTTTGGTCGATAAACGACGCGGTGTGCCAAAGCTGCAATTTGTCTCCCTCTTTTACGCCGTGCATACGGCCGAGATCCATCGTTACGGTATTACCGAAGACTGCCACAACCTCTGGCAGTGTAATTTTGCAAGATAGCTCCGACTCCAGATCCAACATAATATTGCGACTAACGCGAAGCATCATCTCGCCATAGGTCGATGCCCAAAAACGTGCACTACGAGTGTCCACTTGACTCGTCTTAGCAAATGGCCAACGCGCGACCTCACGGTAGGCTTTGTTGAAGATTTCATGGCCAGTTTTACCATCAAATACTTTCATTTCTAACGCAAACTGACGATTGATGATGTCATCTTGCAATAGTTGAGATTCGACCGTTGCAGTGAGATCGGTAATGACCCCTCCAATGATGTATTGTGCGCCATTGTCTTGCGCGATCATTTGAGTGCGAGCAGGATAGTTGCTGCTTATTGAGTAGTCCGTTGTACCAACAGACACAAAGCTGCGTGAGGTTTGATCAAGTTGACGGTTCACTACGTGGCTAAAATCGTCACCAACTTGATAAATTTGTCCCATCACTGCTTGTTGTGGTGATGCGACCTCAATATTGCCGACCAGCATTGTCTTTTTGTATTGATCGGTGTGGCAACCCGTTGCCGATGGATAAATATCAACGCGGATTTTTACCTCGACTTTACCGCGACGTTTGCGTTCAGACTCCACCAAAATGTAACGGACTTCATGATTGGTAAACTGGTATTCGTTGCGACTTTCTTCTAATAGCGGCATCAAGTTGCTAATACTGCCAATATCTGCGCCCGAAAAATTGACGGCTTTGAACAGCGCGTCTTCCAACGCATGGAGCCTTGCCGTCTCTTCTGAAGAAACGATGGTGGCAACGCCTGTGACTTCATACCAAGATGCCATTACCTTAAAAGGCACAAGCATCACTAAAGTGATTGAAAACAGACTGTTTAATATTTTTTTCATTGGTTACAACCGTTCGGGTATAAATATTGCTTTAACAAATTCAGTGAAGTTTGGTGGGTTTTTCTTCGTTAGGCAAACAAAGAAAAGCAAAGACTGTTCCAATATTCACTTTCTTGGAAAGGAATTAATAAAGAACGGTATCACCTAAGATTATCTGGAGAATCAAACCATGAAAAAGTGGCTTGTCGCTGCATCGATGATGACGCTTCTGACATCGTGCGCGTACTCACCGATTTACAATGGTAAAGAACCTTACTCGGGAAGCCAGTTCATGCTGATGGATAGTCCGCGTCATACGATGGACTTTTTCATTGAGAGCATGACAGAAGACCTGATGGTTTCTAATGTGGCAGTATCAGCGCGGACACCGATTGCGATTACCTCGTTTGTTGATCTACAAAATATGGATGCAACAAACTGGTTAGGTAACTCGGTCTCTGAAGGTTTTATCCATCAGTTTCAGCGCCGAGGGTTTAAAGTGGTTGATTTCAAAACTACGGGCTCTATTCAAGTGACGCAACAGGGCGATTTTGCTTTAAGTCGTGATTGGCAAGATTTAGCTCAAGAGCAGCAAATTCAGTATGTATTGACCGGAACGATGCTGCGCCAAGAGGGGGGAGTGCTTGTCAATGCACGCGTGGTTGGCATGCAAAGCCGTGTAGTTGTAGCGACAGCGCAAGGTTTCCTTCCGGCTGACCGTATTGGGCGTGACTTAGATACGTTAAATAGCATCCGCACACAAGATGGTGTGTTGATTCGTTCTGACCCTACCATTCGTCAGCCGTACACTGTGATTCTCCGTCCATAGGATAGAAGCATGAAGAAGTTATTATTTATTGTTGCCACACTGATATTGGTTGGGTGTCAGCCATTACAACAGATGCGTCAAGATGAAATCTTAGTGGCGGTGGGCTACGCCAGCGTCAGTGAGCAAACAGGCCGCACAGTAGAAGAAAAGCGTGTACGAGCAATGCGCGCATCAAAAATTGATGCTTATCGTGAGCTAGCAGAGCAAGTTTATGGCATGCGTGTTAGTGGACGTGCAGAGCTGCAAGACCAGCGTTTGGGTATTGAAAGCACCACTGGTGCCGTCGATGGTGTAATTCGTGGTGCAGAAGTTGTGCGTAGTTATCTTGTTGAAGACAGTTATGTGACTGAGCTGCGTCTGGATATCCGTAAGATGGATAAGCTACGTGATTATGGAGAAGTTCAGCAAGTGCCTGAGAAGCGTCAGCAAACTTTGTTTTAAACCATTTCACTAGACAGATAATCTTTTTGAGCGGCTGACTGGTAACAATGAGTCGCTTTTTTATATCTACGTGAGCGCGGGAATTGAGGGTAGGAGTGACGTTTAAGCTTTTATATTGGTGCCAAGCGTCGAGATGGTGTGGGTTTTTCCGCCCGCATTGTAGGTCATGCCAACTTTGCCATGAGTTCGCTGGAGCATGTTGTTGAGTTTATTGAAGCTCAGCTGTGCGCGACTAAGCGATTCGCCATTTACTTGGTTAACTTGTTGACAGTCGAGGACGATCGATTGGATTTGAGCAACAACCTGACTTAGGTGCTCATCTTCAGTAAGTTGATTGACGTGCGGGTGAGAGGCGATTCGCTGATCAGTTGTTCTGAGCTGATCAATGAGCGTCATCTTCTGTTTGGCAATGTTCTCAATCTCGGTAGAGACACGCGCCGTTATTGCTTGTGTTTCTTGGCGTAAAACAGCGGAAAGTGCCTTAGCATTTTCTAGCTGGAAATTAATGAGATCGACTAATGCTGCCATAAAATACTTACCTTCGGCCTAAGTCAGTTAGCTTTTGCCTTGCAATTCGTTTTCAAACTTAATCATGTTGTCAGCCAATTTTTCAGGATCGACTTTGTATGAACCGTTTGTGATAGCTTCTTTGATTGCTGCAACTTTGGCGCTGTCATATGCCGGAGAAGCTGCCATATCCTTCTGGAGTTTACTGACGGCTTTACTTTGCTGGCTGAGTGATACTGCGTCTTGTTGCGCTGGCGCCTTTTTTGATTCTGTCGTGCTGGTAGCATTGGAATCGTTACGTGCAGGTGCGCGACTTGTTGTCGTCATCATTTGCCCTGAACGTATATTATCTATACCTGCCATGTTTAACCTTTGCCTTGTATCGTAATACTGGTATCCAGACTATCGACCAGCGCAAAAATAACTTTAGTCATTTTTTGCATTTTTATTGATCAGTTTAAACACGCTACCAGTGGGTATTAAAAATTAACAGTGATTTCCGCAATGTCAGTCACTATGCCTTCTATTATACGTTGTGACTTATCATTTTTCACTCTTACTTGATCGCCAGCTGAACCATCCTGCAATGCTGTGCCTTGCGTTGTGATCGTCATGCCAGAATTCACCGCTTTGATAATGACCTTTTCATTTCGGCATACCACACAAACATCATTTCTCTCTACGACATCGCCTAAGCGAACATTACGCTTTAGCTTTGCCCCAACCACTTGATCGTAGCTAGAAAATCCATCTTTACGAAAGCGCTGTAGCTCGATCATGGAAGTGGTAACATCCGATGCGCTGACGATTTCTCCTCTCCCTAGTGTTCGTGTCGCGACGATCATTGGTACTGATACCGAGATCCTCACAGGAACATAGACTTTCCAGTCATCCGGTTGGCATTCCACTAACACATTGATGTTACTTCTCGTGCTGCTGGTGGAAGAGGCAGATGTATCTAACGGAACAGGGCAATCCGTTGCTTTTATTCTCGAGTCGATCTCTGCCGCATTAACAGATAGCTCGCCACCATCAGGCTGATCAACCGTAGCAAGAATATGTTGTTCTGCTGCTGTTTTTATTTGCTCGATCTGATTATCTGAAGCTGAATGAACAAAAAAGCTAAACATACTGAGCAAAATGCCGATAGACTTAGCGTACTTTGTAATTAGCGCTCTACATATTGTCATAGTCAATGGTGTCGAAGTGAAAGTGAAATACGCCATACTGTCTCCCTGGTATCGTGCTTGCCAGTGGTAGAGTATCATTTAAAAACAAAAAGTTTGAGATGGAGATGAGCATATGACGGGGATTCTTGACTCGGTGAATCAGCGTACGCAACTCGTCGGTCAGAACCGATTGGAATTATTGACCTTTCGACTGATGGGCCGACAGCGCTACGGCATTAACGTATTCAAAGTGAAAGAAGTACTACAGTGCCCTAAGCTGACTTCAATGCCAAATCTACACCCTCTGGTTAAAGGTATCGCTCATATCCGCGGCCATACCGTGTCCGTTATTGATTTGAGCCTGGCAATTGGTGGCCGCCCAACCACTGATTTAGATAAATGTTTTGTTGTTATTGCAGAATTTAACCGTACGATCCAAGCATTTTTGGTATCATCGGTTGAGCGTATTATCAATATGCATTGGGAAGCGATTTTGCCACCGCCAGACGGCGCAGGTAAAGCGCACTACTTGACTGCCGTGACAAACATTGACAATGAGCTGGTTGAAATCCTTGACGTTGAAAAAATCCTGGCAGAAATTGCGCCAGTTGATGAAACGATGGATTCCGCTATTGGCGAAGAAATCGCACAAGCAGAGCAAGAAAAGCCTATTGTACGCCGCATACTGATTGCTGATGACTCGACGGTCGCGCGTAAACAGGTAGAGCGTGCGATTACATCCATCGGTTTTGAGGTCGTATCTGTCAAAGACGGCAAAGAAGCGTACAATAAGTTGATTGAAATGGCTCAAGAAGGCAATATCTACGATCAAATTTCGTTGGTTATTTCCGATATTGAAATGCCAGAAATGGACGGCTATACCTTAACGGCTGAAATTCGCAGACATGCCGATTTGAAAGACCTTTATGTTATCCTCCATTCTTCATTAAGTGGTGTATTCAACCAAGCTATGGTTGAGCGTGTAGGTGCCAACACCTTCATTGCGAAATTTAACCCAGATGAGTTGGGTAACGCGGTTAAATCTGCATTAACACAATAAAAGAGACATTAATGACTGCTATTACAATCAGTGATCAAGAGTATCGTGACTTTAGCCGTTTTCTAGAATCGCAATGTGGCATCGTGTTAGGTGATAGCAAGCAATACCTCGTGCGTAGCCGACTGAGTCCTTTAGTGACGAAGTTTAAGCTCGCATCGTTATCAGATTTGCTACGTGATGTTGTTACAGGGCGTAATCGAGAATTACGAGTCGCCGCTGTGGATGCGATGACGACTAACGAAACCTTGTGGTTTCGAGATACTTATCCGTTCACGGTTTTAGCTGACAAATTATTGCCAGAAGTAGCGGCAAGTAAGCGCCCAATTAAGATCTGGTCTGCTGCCAGTTCATCGGGCCAAGAACCGTATTCTATTGCAATGACGATCCTGGAAACGCAACAGCGCAAGCCGGGCTTGTTACCAAACGTGTCCATTACAGCCACAGATATTTCGGCAAGTATGCTCGAGATGTGTCGTGCAGGGGTGTACGACAACTTGGCTTTGGGTCGCGGGCTTTCACCAGAACGTCGTCGCACCTTCTTTGAAAATGCGGACGGTGGTCGCATGAAAGTCAAAGATAACGTCAAGCGTTTGGTGAACTTTCGTCCACAAAACTTGATGGACAGTTACGCACTGATGGGTAAGTTCGACATCATTTTCTGTCGTAACGTATTGATTTACTTTTCTCCAGAAATGAAATCTAAAGTGCTTAACCAAATGGCGAGCAGTTTAAACCCTGGTGGCTACTTGCTGTTAGGGGCATCAGAGTCGCTAACTGGTCTGACTGATAAATTTGAAATGGTGCGCTGTAATCCTGGCATCATTTACAAGCTTAAATAGCGGTATCTCTTCATTGATAGAAAAGCCTGACTTCGTGTCAGGCTTTTTTGTTTGTTACCTTTCTGCGCCGAGCGTTTCATGTATCACTCAATTAGTTGAAGCGCGTTTTTGCCTTGTGCCCTCAACACGGTGTATCTTTATTAAGTGAACAAAGTAATACGACATGACATTCCAGTTACTTTGGCTCACTTATTGCTATTTCAATTCACGGTAACCACTAGGTTGGTGTAATGCTTTAGGTTTTGGCATGCTAATTGCTTTTTGGTTATCAATCACGGTCAGTTCTTAATTGTAGAGGCAAACATGGCTATATCTTTTGACAACGCACTAGGCATCCACCAGCACACGGTGGGCGTACGTGAGCGCAATGCAGAGGTGATTTCCACCAACATCGCACAAGCAAACACGCCTGGTTACAAAGCAAGAGGTTTAGACTTTGCGAAGGAATTGCAAGCGGCAACATCTGGGGCAAGCATTGGTCTTAGTCGCACAGATGGTCGGCATATTCCTGCCACTACAACGTTGGTTGGGGACAAGTTATATCGTCTTCCTACGCAACCAGATACGGGAGATGGCAACACGGTAGACTTGGATTTAGAGCGTAACTTGTTTATGCAAAACCAAATCAGACACCAAGCATCACTCGACTTTCTAGGCAGCAAATTCAAGAACTTAACCAAAGCAATCAAAGGGGAATAATTTAGATGAGCTTATTTAACGTTTTCAATGTGACAGGTTCCGCAATGAGCGCTGAATCCGTTCGTCTGAATACTACCTCAAGCAACTTGGCGAACGCCGACAGTGTCAGCAGCTCTGCGAAAGACACTTACAAAGCGCGTCATGCAGTGTTTGGTGCAGAGTTAAGTAACGCCATGCGTGGCGGTGATACGGTGCCAGTGAAAGTGATGGGTATTGTAGAAAGTGATAAACCGCTGAGTGCGGAGTACAACCCAGACCATCCCCTTGCAAACGAAGAAGGCTACATTTACAAGCCTAACGTCAATGTAATGGAAGAAATGGCAAACATGATTTCAGCTTCTCGTGCATACCAAACTAATGTACAGGTCGCTGATTCTAGTAAACAAATGCTGCTGCGTACGCTGCAGATGGGTCAATAAGGATAAGGGGGTAGCGTATGGCCGGAATTAACAACGTTGGTCAAAGCGGCTTGTCCTATATCGACCAGCTTAAAAGTCTACAAGAGAGTAACAAGAAAGCGGAAGAGAGCACGGGTAAGCAGGACCTAAAACAGGAAGACTTCTTATCATTGCTCACGAAGCAACTGTCTCAGCAAGACCCTTTTAAGCCGGTAAGTAATGACCAGATGATTGCGCAAATGGCTTCATTTGCGACCGTTGATGGCATTGGCAAGATGAACACTCAGTTTGAGAGTTTGAATTCGTCAATGACATCAAATCAAGCGTTACAAGCTTCCTCTTTGGTAGGGCGTGACGTATTGGTCCCAGGAGCAGCAGGTGTGAAGCAGGACGACGCACCAATGGCGGCAATGGTTAAGCTTTCACAATCTATCGATAATCTGTTTGTTCGTGTAGAGGATGAAGCTGGCCAACTGGTTCGTACCTTTGAGGTAGGGGCGAAACCAGCCGGCGACACGCGTGTGCTTTGGGACGGTAAAGATGAAAGCGGAAATCCACTGCCAGCTGGCAAATACAAAGTGAAAGCGTCTGGCTTAGTTGAAGGGGAGTCGCAAGAGTTCCCAGTATCGACATACGCCAACGTAAACAGCGTATTGCTTGGCAAAGGTGACGGAAACGTATTACTCAATCTGGCTGGTTTTGAATCGCCAGTTCGACTTGCAGAAGTATTGGAAGTCGGCAAAGCGTAGTCATAGCTCGCTAGATTAGGAGATTTTGGAATGTCATATGTATCTTTAAGCGGTTTGTCCGCCGCCCAACTGGATTTGAACACCACCAGTAACAACATTGCGAACGCCAACACTTACGGCTTTAAAGAGTCCCGTGCTGAGTTTGCTGATGTCTACTCTAACTCTTTATTTACTAACGCAAAAACCACACCGGGTGGTGGTGCGCAAGCAAGCCAAGTGGCACAGCAGTTCCATGAAGGCTCTAGCATTTACACCAACAACCCAATGGATTTGCGTGTTTCGGGGACAGGTTTTTTCGCTGTAGCGAAAGAGCGTCTAACTCCACAACAGAATGAACTGACACGTAATGGTGCATTTCACTTAAATAAAGAAAACTACATGGTGACCGCGAACGATGAGTTCTTATTAGGTTACCAAGTGGACCCAAGCTCTGGTGAGGTTTCTTCATACGAGCCACAACCCATCAATATTCCTGCTGAATTTGGTAAGCCAAAACAAACAGCAAACATTGAAGTGGGTGTGAACTTGCCAGCGAACGGCGATTTGAAAGATCCAACGCAGTTTGATTTTTCAGACCCAGATACATACAACCGTTCAACCTCTTCGACAATTTATGACTCGATGGGTCAGTCTTACAAGCTAACGACGTATTACTTGAAAGATCAGACTCAGCCAAATACATGGAACACTTACTACACCGTGACAGATAAAGAAGGTGAAAAGCCTTTAAATGTTGCGGCTGGTGATGCGCAAACGCCAACAGGTCATGTGGGGCATACCATGAAGTTCAACAACGATGGTACGTTGGCGAGCTTGAACAATGGTCAGCCAATCACTTCTGTGGCTCTGGGCGATCCGGCGACGAACACGACACCAGTCGATATGAATGGTGCCGATCCTGCGCAGACGCTTAACTTCGGCTTAGGCTCAGCAACACAGTTTGCGGCTCCGTTCGAACTGACTAAGTTTGACGAAGACGGTGCAACGACGGGCTTCCTAACCAAAGTTGACTTCGATGAAAACGGCAGCGTATTGGGAACTTACTCAAACGGTGAAAACGTTACATTGGGTCGTGTTGCTCTCGTACGTGTTCCAAACGAGCAAGGTCTGGATAAGAAAGGCGGCACTCAATGGGATTCAACGCAGTTCTCTGGTGACAAGATCTGGGGTGAATCAAATAAAGGCTCTTTCGGCACCATCAATAACGGTATGCTGGAACAGTCAAACATTGATATGACGCAGGAGTTGGTGGACCTGATCTCTGCTCAGCGTAACTTCCAAGCAAACTCACGTTCGCTAGAAGTACACAACCAACTACAACAGAATATCTTACAGATCCGCTAGAGCACTAGCTGGGTCATTCGATACTCTGCTTGAGTAAGCAATGGCGTGTGATTGCTTCTTAGTAATTGCCGCTTTGTTCATTTTCATCATGACATTCATCTGATGCTTAGCCTGAATACACCTCACTCAGGCTAAGCATGCTTTGAACTACGATTTGCCGCTGTTGCCGCCGTATGGATCAAAACCTTGCCTCTCGTTACAGTTTTCTGCCTCTATTGACCTCTTTTCATTGTTGATTTTTAATTCAAAGTATTGATTAATAAGTCTATTTTTGTTTTGGCATAACTATTGCTTTTTACTCCGTGTACAGAGAGATTTTTTGGAGTAATTTATGGATCGCGCACTGTTTCTCGCAATGAGTGGCGCCAAGCAAAATATGCAGGCACTACAATTGCGCGCTAATAACTTGGCTAACGTAAGCACGACCGGATTTCGGGCTGATTTAGCACAGGCTCGCTCAATGCAGGCTTATGGTGAAGGCCATCCTTCACGTGTATTCAGCATGACAGAGCGTCCAGGGCATAACTTTGCTCAAGGTAGCGTGATTACAACAGGGCGTGATCTGGATGTGACGATTGAAGGCAGCGGTTGGATATCGGTACTCGATCATACAGGGAAAGAAGGGTTGACCCGTAACGGCAACCTAAAAGTCGATCAAAATGGCATGCTTACCAACGCAAGTGGTCATTTGGTGCTGGGTGAAAACGACGCGCCGATTACTTTGCCTATCCCTCTCTCCAAAATTGAAATCGGTCGGGATGGCACCATCTCTGTACTTCCTCAAGGTGCCCCGGCAGAAGAATTCCAAGCGGTTGATCGCATTAAGCTCGTTAAGCCTAATGATCAAAGCTTGTTTAAAGACACCAATGGCTTATTTCGCCATAAAACTCCAAACCAACCTTACGAAGCAGACGCGACTGTTAGTCTCCAGACGGGAGCGATAGAAGGCAGTAACGTGAATGCCGTAGGTGAAATGACCGCATTGATTGACTTACAACGTCAGTTTGAAATGCAAGTCAAGATGATGAGCACAGCTGAAGAAATGGATAAATCTTCAGATTCACTGCTTCGTATGAGTTAACAGAGTTAGAGGTTCACTATGCATCCAGCACTATGGGTAAGTAAAACAGGTCTAGACGCCCAACAAACCAACATTGCCACGATTTCGAACAACTTGGCGAACGCCTCTACTGTCGGCTACAAAAAGAGCCGTGCAGTATTCGAAGATCTGTTCTATCAGAACATCAACCAGCCTGGCGGCCAGTCATCTCAGAACACGGAACTGCCAAGTGGCTTGATGCTAGGTGCGGGTTCTAAAGTGGTTGCGACGCAAAAAGTGCACACGCACGGCAATGCGCAGACAACGACCAACGCACTGGACATGATGGTGGAAGGCGACGGCTTTTTTCAAGTGACATTGCCGGACGGCAACATCGGTTATACCCGTAACGGTCAGTTCACGCTAAATGGTGAAGGCACGTTAGTCACGTCGGGTTCTGGCTACCCTGTAGAGCCTGAAATTGTGATTCCAGAAGATGCGATTTCTATTACTGTCGGTACGGATGGTGAAGTGTCGGTTCGCGTCCGAGGTCAGCAAGACAACCAAGTCGTTGGTCAGCTAACCATTACAGACTTTGTTAACCCGGGTGGCCTAGAGCCAATTGGTCAGAACCTTTACTTACCAACGGGTGCCAGTGGCGATCCACAAGAGGGTGTTCCTGGTTTGGACGGTTTGGGCGAAATTCGTCAATCCATGTTGGAAGCGTCCAACGTGAATGTAACGGAAGAGTTGGTCAACATGATCGAAGCCCAGCGCGTTTACGAAATGAACTCAAAAGTGATCTCGTCAGTCGATAAAATGATGAGCTTCGTTAACCAGCAATTGTAACGATTAAGAGCAAGATTTGAGGAGCTCACGATGAAACGTATTTGCCTACTCGCTTTGATTGCTACGATGTCGGGCTGTGCCATGTTGGAACCGATTGAAACGGATGAAGTGACACAAGCAACCACTGTGGTCGACGCAGTAGAAGGCGATAAATCGAAAGAAGAGAGCAGCGGTATTGTAGATACTTTACGTGGTAGAAGCGATCCGGTTGCTGGCGACCCTGCTTGGGCTCCAATTCATCCGAAAAACAAACCTGAGCATTATGCTGCTGCAACAGGTTCGTTGTTTAGCGCCGAGCACATTACCGATCTCTACGACGATTCTAAACCACGTGGTATTGGCGACATTATTACCGTAACACTGGATGAGACAACCAGTGCGACGAAAAGCGCAAATGCCGATTTATCGAAAACCAATGAAGCGCAAATGGACCCGCTTCAAGTTGGCGGAGAAGAGCTGCAAATTGGCGGAAAATATAATTTCTCTTATGACTTAAACAACTCCAACTCATTTGCAGGTGACTCTTCTGCAAAGCAGAGCAACAGCATCAGTGGTTACATCACTGTTGAGGTGATTGAAGTACTGGCAAACGGCAACCTCGTGATCCGCGGTGAGAAGTGGATGACGCTAAATACAGGTGATGAGTACATACGTTTAAGTGGCACTATTCGTCCGGATGATATTAATTTCGACAACACCATTGCATCAAATCGTGTTTCTAACGCAAGAATTCAGTACTCTGGCACTGGTTTGCAACAAGATATGCAAGAGCCAGGCTTCTTGGCACGATTCTTTAGTGTAGCGCTATAACACGCCGTGCTGACGGCAATTTGACTGCAAGAGATAAGTAAGCATGAAAAAACTCCTTTTAGTACTGATGAGCGTTGCTCTGTTTTCTACCGTAGCCCAAGCCGCACGTATCAAAGACGTCGCGCAAGTGGCAGGTGTACGAAGCAACCAACTCGTGGGTTATGGTTTGGTTTCAGGCTTACCTGGTACGGGTGAAGCGAACCCGTTTACAGAGCAAAGTTTCGCCGCCATGCTGCAAAACTTCGGCATTCAGATGCCGCCGGGTACAAAGCCAAAAATTAAAAACGTTGCCGCAGTCATGGTTACGGCAGAATTGCCGCCTTTCTCTAAACCGGGTCAGCAAGTGGACGTGACTGTCTCTTCCATCGGAAGTGCTAAAAGTTTGCGTGGTGGCACCTTGCTGCAAACGTTCCTCAAAGGTCTCGACGGTCAAGTTTACGCGGTTGCTCAAGGTAACTTAGTAGTGAGCGGCTTCAGTGCTGAAGGCGCTGACGGTTCTAAAATCGTAGGTAACAATCCAACCGTTGGTCTTATCTCTAGTGGTGCGACAGTAGAGCGAGAAATTCCAAACCCATTTGGTCGTGGTGATTACATCACGTTCAACTTGCTTGAGTCAGACTTCACAACGGCTCAACGTATGGCGGATGCTGTAAACAACTTCCTTGGCCCACAAATGGCGAGCGCTGTTGACGCGACATCAGTGCGCGTGCGTGCTCCTCGTGACGTCAGCCAGCGTGTTGCGTTCTTATCGGCAATCGAAAACCTAGAGTTCGACCCAGCAGATGGTGCAGCCAAAATCATCGTTAACTCACGAACGGGCACCATCGTAGTTGGTAAGCATGTGCGTCTTAAACCTGCAGCAGTAACGCATGGCGGCATGACGGTTGCGATCAAAGAAAACCTGAATGTTAGCCAACCTAACGGCTTTTCTGGTGGGCAAACCGTTGTCGTACCAGACTCGGATATCGAAGTCAGCGAAGAACAAGGCAAAATGTTTAAGTTCGAACCAGGCTTAACGTTGGATGATTTGGTCCGTGCCGTGAACCAAGTCGGAGCTGCGCCTTCGGACTTGATGGCAATTCTACAAGCATTGAAACAAGCTGGTGCCATTGAAGGCCAGTTGATCATCATTTAATGGTTAGGAGGTAGGTATAATGAACAATCCTAACGACATTGGTTTTATCCATGACATCAGTTCTCTGGATACTCTGCGTCAAAAAGCAGTGAAAGAGGGAAAAGATGGCGAGCAAGAAGCATTGCATGCGGCTGCTCGTCAGTTCGAATCGATCTTCACCTCGATGATGTTGAAATCCATGCGTGAAGCCAATGAGGGCTTTGAGTCCAACATGATGAACAGCCAAAACGAGAAGTTCTACCGACAAATGTTGGATGAACAGATGGCGAGTGAATTGAGTTCGTCTGGTTCAATGGGACTGGCCGATATGATTGTTAAGCAATTAACGGCTGGGCAAGGGAACGACAAAAAAGAAACGGCTATGCGTGATGCGGCAAACAATGCTGCGGAATATCGTCGTGTTGACCCGAAAAAAGCGCGCGAGATTGAACAGCGCTTGATTGAGTCTGGTCAGCTATCTCGACCAAGCAATGAACCCACTCGATTCGATTCACCAGAATCCTTTGTTAACTCGATGAAGCCATACGCGGAGAAAGCTGCGAAAGCCCTAGGTGTCGAGCCATCTTTGCTACTTGCGCAAGCCGCTTTGGAAACGGGGTGGGGACAAAAGGTCGTGAAGAACGCGCGTGGCAGCAGCAACAACTTATTTAACATCAAAGCAGATCGAAGCTGGCAGGGTGACAAAGTGACGACTCAAACTCTAGAGTTCCACGATAACACGCCAGTGAAAGAGACGGCAGCGTTTCGCTCCTACTCAAGTTACGAAGACAGCTTTAATGACTTTGTACGATTTTTGAATGACAACCCACGTTACGAGACAGCATTGCAGCAACGCGGGAACTCAGAGTCGTTTATTCGCGGTATCCACAGTGCGGGTTACGCGACCGATCCGAACTACGCAGATAAAGTCCTGCAGGTGAAGGATAAAATCGAAAGTATGTAATGTCTCTGCGCCAATTTATGACGTTCTCGAAGGCTTGCCATAGTGCAAGCCTTCACTTTATCTGAATATCTACGCCTTTCTATCACTTGGCACATCTTTTGCTTTTAATGTGTCTAGGTGATCGGTTTTGCCGATTTATATTTCGTTTTTGGGGGCATGTATGGCGTCAGATCTTCTGAATGTAGGTACTCAAAGTGTGCTTACTGCTCAGAGACAATTAAACACCACTGGTCATAATATTTCTAATGTTAATACAGAGGGTTATAGCCGTCAGTCTGTTATCCAAGGCACGAATGATCCGCGCATGTTCGGTGGTTCTACCTACGGCATGGGTGTGCATGTGGAAAATGTTCGCCGCTCGTGGGATCAGTTTGCCGTGAATGAACTGAACCTGTCGTCGACCAACAATGCCAACAAAACGGATACCCAAGATAATCTTGATATGCTTTCTAGCATGTTGAGCTCTGTGGCATCGAAGAAAATTCCCGAGAACCTGAATGAGTGGTTCGATGCGGTAAAAACCATGGCAGATACCCCGAACGATTTAGGGGCACGAAAAGTGGTATTGGAAAAGGCAAAAATCTTCTCTGATACATTAAATGATTTCCACGAAACCGTGCGACTGCAATCTGATGTCACCAATAAAAAATTGGATATGGGCATTGAGCGCGTTAATCAACTTGCGTTGGAAATTCGCGATATTCATCGACTGATGATGCGTACTCCCGGTCCACATAATGACCTGATGGATCAGCATGAAAAGCTGGTTACTGAGCTGTCAGAATACACCAAAGTTACCGTAACCCCACGCAAAAATGCGGAAGGGTTTAATGTTCATATCGGCAATGGACACACTCTTGTTTCTGGCACGGAAGCAAGCCAGCTCAAAATGATCGATGGCTATCCGGATGTTCATCAAAGACGATTAGCAATGGTGGAAGGGAATGGCATTAAAGCGATCAAGTCTGATGATATGGATGGCAAAATCGGCGCTTTACTTGAAATGCGCGACAAACACATCCCACAACTGCAAGATGAAATGGGCCGTTTAGCGACGGGTTTCTCCTACAAAATTAATCAGCTGCAATCTCAAGGTCTGGATCTCAACGGCAAGATAGGTAAAGACGTATTTACCGACGTGAACTCTGAGCTGGTGGCAAAATCTCGAGTTTTTGCTGCACCTGACTCACAAGCTGATGTTGCGGTTTACATCGAGGATATTTCCGCGATCAAAGGTGGTGAATATTCGCTGCGTTATGATGGCGACCAATACAGCGTGACAACACCGAAAGGTGAGCAAATGTCGTTGAACATCGACCGTTCGGATTCGTCGTTTGTTCTGGATGGTATGAAAGTGCAAATTGGTGAAGGCCTTGCCGCCGGTGAGCGCGTATTGCTACGCCCAACGAGAAGTGGTGCAGCCATCATAAAGATGGAAACCAATGACGCAAAAGCTATTGCCGCACAAAGTTATGAAGCCTCAACCACTTTTGCCCAAGGTAACGCCAAGTTTAAAATTCGTGAGGCGGGGGATGTTAAAGAGTTTGAGGTTACCGTACAACCAGCCGACGAGAAGCATGATAAGCCGTGGTTAAAGATCACGGATAACAAGGGTAATTTACTATCGGACAAATACTCATACCCGTTAGATAAAGATAACCCGAAGATTGAAATATCAGTGCCGAAAAGTCATCCGCTGCATAAAAACGGCGATGCAACCGTGTTTGAGTTGAGCGAAGGCGCACTGATGAATGATAAATTCACCGCAAACTTGGTGCCTTCTGAAGGTGGTAACGGCAACTTGAGAAAAATGCAGAAGATCCAAACAGACAAGATGATGGATGGAAAATCCAGTACCTTGATCGATGTTTATCATAACCTCAATACCGAAGTTGGACTGAAGTCTTCTACAGCAAACCGTTTAGCCTCCGTCGCTCGTTTAGAGCATGAAGCGGCGCAAGAGCGCGTTGCTTCTATTTCTGGTGTTAACCTCGATGAAGAAGCGGCCAACATGATGAAGTTTCAACAAGCGTACATGGCTTCATCACGTGTGATGCAAGCGGCGAATGATACCTTCAATACCATTTTACAACTGAGGTAAGGAGAAGAGATAAGTGCTAACCCGAATTTCTAGTTTCCATAACTATCAGTCCGTACAAAATGATCTGCGTCGTCAAGAGAATAAGGTTCACCACAACCAAGAGCAACTTGCTTCAGGGAAAAAGTTACTGAAACCTAGTGACGACCCCCTCGCTGCGCATTACATCCAAAACATTAGTCAGCAACAAGAGCAGCTACAACAATATCTTAGCTCTATAGTGTTGGTGCGTAATCGTCTAGAAAACCACGAAGTTAATATCGCCAATGCGGAGAATTTTGCCGACGAGTCGAAGCGCTTAACGATGGAGATGATTAACGGTGCCTTTTCTGCTGAAGACCGACAAGCAAAGAAGCGTGAGTTAGAAGAGATTGCGAACAATTTCCTTAACTTAGTGAACTCGCAAGATGAATCTGGTAACTACGTGTTTGCGGGTACTAAGCCAAAAAGCCAACCATTCTATCGCGATAAAGACGGTAGTGTTCAATACGCTGGGGACGATTATCAGCGCAAAATGAAAGTCTCCAGCATGCTTGAGATGCCAATGAACGATCCTGGCAGCAAGCTGTTTATGGAGATACCAAACCCATTTGGCGATTATCAGCCGAATTACGATCTACAAAACGGCTCTGAGCTGTTGCTAAACAAAGCTACTAACGTTGACGCTAAGGATGATGCGGCGTATCGCGTGACATTTGTCGATATGAATAACGGCAAATTTGGTTACCAATTAGAGCGTAACGGCAAAGTAGTGGATGCCGATGAGTTTTCTCCAGAGAAAGGGATTGAATACAAAGGCCTGAAAGTGCACGTAAAAGGCCAAATTACGCCTGGTGACAGCATTGAGATCGAAAAGCGGGCAGAGTTCAGCATTTTCGATACCTTCAAGGATGCAATGGCATGGTCAGACAAATCGGTTTCGGATACGTCGGCGACTGCTAAATTGCACCAAATGACAGAAGAATTCCACGCTGCTTTTATCCATTTGAATAAAGCGCGTACAGATGCCGGTGCTCGATTGAGTACGCTGGATATCCAAGAGCAAAATCATGAAGACTTTAATTTGTCTCTGGCAAAAGCGAAGAGCAACTTTGAGGACTTGGATTACTCCAAAGCCGTGATCGAGTTCAGTGAAAACTCGCGAGCGTTACAGGCATCGCAACAAGCATTCGGTAAGACCAAAGATCTAACGTTGTTTAACTACATCTAGTATGACACTCATACACATTGTCTGATTTTGATGCCTTATGTGCAAAGCCTTAAGCGCGATAAGTCGACGTAACCTGAGACTCTGAGATGTCATGCGGCACGATTTTACCCAAAGCGGCAATGATGCGGGAGGCAAGTCGGGCGGCAACAGGGCAGCGTTCAATACCCTTGGGCTAAGATGAGGCTGACAAACCGGAAATAGCTTAATGATAAAGCTAACTTATTGTTTATTTGATTCTTTTAAAAGTAGTTAAATAATTTACGCAAGTTGGCACACAAATTGTATTGAAAATATCAGAACAGATTTAGAGATTCTAAACCCTGCGTTTAAGGCAGATTTAGCAAGTAACTTTTACGGTCAGTGCTTATCCAAATGAGAGTAAAGCTGGCCGCTTCGCAAAAGCTTGCGAACTCAACAGGAGAGCAAAATGGCTGTAACAGTTAGTACTAACGTCTCCGCGATGACCGCGCAGCGTTACCTAAACAAAGCGACTGATGAATTAAACACGTCGATGGAGCGCTTATCTTCAGGACATAAGATTAACAGTGCAAAAGATGATGCGGCAGGTCTACAGATCTCTAACCGCTTAACTGCACAGTCTCGTGGCCTAGATGTCGCAATGCGTAACGCGAACGATGGTATCTCGATTGCACAAACCGCTGAAGGTGCGATGAATGAGGCAACCTCTGTCATGCAACGAATGCGTGACCTTGCGATTCAATCATCGAACGGTACTAACTCTCCGGCTGAGCGTCAGGCGATCAACGAAGAGTCAATGGCATTGATTGACGAGCTAAACCGTATTGCAGAAACCACTTCATTTGGTGGTCGTCGTCTATTGAACGGCTCATTCGGTGAAGCGGCATTCCAGATTGGTGCGAGCTCAGGTGAAGCCATGATCATGGGACTCACCAGCATTCGTGCGGACGATACTCGCATGGGTGGTGTGACCTTCTTATCTGAGAACGGTAAAGATAAAAACTGGAGTGTTGACCCAGCTAAATCTGACTTGAAGATCACGCTACCAGGTATGGGTGAAGACGAAGACGGCAATGTTGATGATCTAGAAATCAATATTAATGCTAAAGCGGGCGACGACATCGAAGAGCTTGCCACTTACATTAATGGTCAGTCTGATATGATTAATGCGTCTGTAAGTGAAGATGGCAAGCTGCAAGTTTTTGTCGCGCACCCAAACGTTCAGGGCGAGATTTCCATTTCTGGTGGATTAGCATCTGAGCTTGGCCTGAGTGATGAACCTATCAGAACGTCAGTACAAGATATTGATATGACCACGGTACAAGGTTCTCAAAACGCGATTTCTGTGCTGGATTCGGCACTGAAATACGTAGACTCGCAACGTGCAGACTTAGGTGCGAAGCAAAACCGTTTGAGTCACAGCATCAACAACTTGGCGAATATCCAAGAAAACGTTGACGCATCGAACAGCCGAATTAAAGATACAGATTTTGCGAAAGAAACCACGCAAATGACCAAAGCACAAATTTTGCAACAAGCAGGTACATCGATTCTTGCTCAAGCGAAACAGTTGCCAAACTCTGCAATGTCACTATTGCAGTAGTTTACTTAGCCTGTACTCAATACATTCAGACGTGGATGGGAATGCAGGCTTTTGGCAAGCAACTTTACAATAGAATGAGCGGCTCTCTCATCTCTCACCTGCCAATCATTTTCAATGTAAAGTTTCACTCGGTATGCCGGAAATGTGTTCATTTCTCTTGATCTCCACATAGGCTCTGGCGACCAACCTAGCCCCAGTTCTCTCAAAGGAAAAGGGGCTTTTTCTTTTCTAATTTTCACGTCTATCGTCTGCGAACTAACCTTTAATTGTTTCCTTTTGCTGGTTTTCTATACAATTTGGCCCTCTCGGCTCGATTTGTGGAAACTTGAGTACTCTTTCTTACTTTTCTTCAATTTTATTAGCTAAATCTCGCAATGTTATTTTTTTAAACTTTTTTCTAAAGCTTCTGAATTTGGTGTCGTTAATAGAGGTAACTTTGAGAGAACTACTTGGTTTTCCGAGACGTCGGAAACCGCTACACCGGAAAATCAATTGGAGAAATCACCA